>CAXBFT010000051.1:0-12144 GCA_963974945.1 uncultured Alphaproteobacteria bacterium | reverse complement strand
ATCAACAGTAATATAGCTATTCCCGCCGATAAACACAGATTGATTCAGGGTAAGCTGCGCAGAATTGCTTTCTGCCCATGACGCTTGGATTGTACCAAACATGAACAATATGAGGAGGTATAGGCAAAAGACGAATGATGTCATTTGACGTGTCATATAAAATTTAAACGAATTTTCTGTGTCTTGTTGAGACATAATGATAACCGGAATCCCTGTTTGAAATGTGAAGACAGTTCAAATTTACGCATACGCAGGTAGATTATGGTCTGAAAATAGTTAAAGCTTTCTTATGGATTTTAATAAAAACCGCATAAAATTTTATAGATTGTCGTTTTTGTTGAATCTTGGATAGGGTATATCGAAGAAACTCGTCTAGAATTTAACAAAGGCCGCGGCAAGTGCAATGAGAAGAGCAACGATTGCGTAGATGCTGTATTTCATGCCGATGGCAAAATTATGCCACATGGATTGTGCGTCATCGACTTGTTTCTTGCTCACTTTTACTGCTTCATGTGCTGCCATTTTTTCCCTCTGGGGTTTGGGGCTTAATATTTATACAAATAGAGTATAGATAAAATTTAAATGTTTTTCCAGCGCTTAAGCGCGCGTTGCTATGATTTTTATTGCTTCGGGATAGGCGATATGTTCTTGCTCTAATACGCGATTTGATAAGCTATCGGGCGTGTCGCCATCAAGAATGGGGATGCGTTTTTGTAAAATGATCGAGCCACTATCTAAATCTGGGATCACATAATGGACGGTGCATCCCGCCTCTTTCTTGCCGTCATTAATCGCGCGTGCATGGGTGTTTAACCCCTTGTAATCGGGGAGTAAGGATGGGTGAATATTGATGATTTTATCAGGCCATTTTCGTATAAAATGCGCGGTTAAAATGCGCATAAACCCTGCTAGAACAATAAGGTCAACGGGGTGGTTTTTCAGGCGCTTTAAAATAACATCTTCGAAATCCTCACGCGTGGCGTAGGCTTTATGATCAATGATTTCTGTTGCTATTCCATGGTCTTGCGCGGTTTTTATGCCTTGAGCTTCGGGTCTGTTGGATAGGACCACTGATATTTCCGCGGGAAAATCAGGATCTTTACATGCTTCTAGGATAGAGAGCATATTACTGCCACGACCGGAAATAAAAATCGCAATTTTGCGTTTTTTCGTGGTCATGTTTATGTCCAGGATGATGCCATATTATCAAGGATAATGGTGATGTCGGACTGCTTTTGCTTGCCAATCTTACCGATTTTGAAAACCTTCTCACCCGTGGAGATGAGCGATTTTTTAATTGCATCGACATGTTTAGGATCGCAAATAACAATCATGCCAATACCGCAATTTAACGTGCGCGCCAAATCAGAATTTTCAAGACCACCCTCTTTTTTCAGCCATTTGAAAATCTCCGGCAAAGGCCAGCTTGAAACATCGATATGGGCGGTCATGCCATCAGGTAAAACGCGCGGAATATTTTCAGTCAGACCGCCGCCTGTAATATGCGCCATACCTTTAATGGCGGGCTTTCCATCTGCGCTTTTGATCGTTAATGCCTTGAGCAAAGACTTCACGTAAATACGTGTTGGTGCAAGAAGCGCATCTTTGAGCGTTTCCGCAGGCATTTCGTTTTGCTTTTCAATATCTTTATCTTGGTGCATGACATTCATTACAAATGGCGTGGCTTCTTCAAAATCAAGATGATCTGTATCTTTCAGAATTTTACGTACCAAAGAATAGCCATTTGAATGCACACCATTAGAGCCAAGCCCTAATATTATATTGTCTTCTGTAATGTCTTCGCCTGTAATCAAATCATTACGGTTGACCGCGCCAACGGTAAAGCCGGCCAAGTCGTAATCGCCATCGGCATACAGGCCAGGCATTTCCGCCGTTTCGCCGCCAATTAAGGCGCATCCGGATATTTCACAACCCTTTGCAACGCTTTCGATAACCGCTTGGGCAACATTATTTTTTAATTTCCCTGTGGCAAAGTAATCAAGGAAGAAAAGGGGCTCTGCCCCTTGGACAACCAAATCATTCACGCACATGGCCACGGCATCAATACCGATGCTGTTATGCGTATCTGAATCAATGGCGATTTTTATTTTGGTGCCGACACCATCCGTTGATGACACAAGGATCGGGTCATCATAGCCCGCAGCCTTGGGATCGAATAACGCGCCAAAGCCGCCGATACCACTCATTACGCCTGAACGTGCCGTATTCTTTACAGCGGGTTTAATGCCTTCTACTAAATCCGCAGCGGCATCAATATCTACGCCTGCTCGTTTGTAGGCACTGTCTTGTTTTTGTTCTTTCATGTTGCTCTTTACGCCCATGTCGTTGTAAAACTAAGATACTCTAACTATCACTTTATCTAGGTGCAACATGGGCATACCTCATCAAGCTAAGAACTGCAAGCGTATAATAATATCATCCCTGTTTATTTTTTCCGTAATGTTTATGGGGAAAGTGGCTATGGCATATGATTCCATCTTTGTGGTGGAGGATGTTTCCGTTGATGTAACGGCAAAAAATTCGGTCGAAGCGCAAGATCAGGCGTTTGATGTTGCACAAAACAAAGCCTTTCGCATTTTGGCGCAGCGCATGGTTGATGATGCACAGGCTGCTGCCTTGCCTATACCTGACCCGATTACGGTTTCATCATTGATAAAAGATTTTGAAGTGACGAATGAGCAACTGTCGGCGGTGCGTTATGTCGGGACATATACATTTCGTTTTCGTGAAAAAGCGGTTAGTGAATATTTTTCTGTCTCTGGTGTGAGTTTTACAGAGACGGGGAGTAAAACCCTTATGGTTCTTCCTGTATTCCAAAAGGATGGTAAAAATTCAATTTGGTCAGAGGATAATATCTGGATGCAAGCTTGGGGCGCGGCAGAATTGTCACGCGGGCTTGTGCCTGTCGAAGTACCGATTGGAGATTTGATGGATATTTCCGATGTCGATGATCATAACGCGCTTAGCTATAGCCGTTCTAACCTTGATCGTATGCTTGCCCGTTATGGAGCGAGTGAGGCCGCAGTGATGATTGCCGTGCCTGATATGATTCTTATGGCAGTAAATGATGATTCGGAAATTGCGAAGGGGCGTTTACGCATCAGTATTTATCGCACAGACCGCGCCACAGCCGAGCATGTAAAGGATATTCATGTTGAGGCCGATGGCACTGAAACGCGCGAGGCACTATATAATCGTGCGGTTCTAAATGCGTACAAAGCCCTTCAGACCGATTGGAAAAGCAAGGCGCTTGCAAATCTGGCGCAAAGTCAAAGTTATGATATGCGTGCGCAGTTCAAAAATTTAAAGCAGTGGGCGAGAATACAGCAAGGACTAAATCGTGTAGCAGGTTTAAGCGATTTATCAGTGCGCTCTGTAAAACGTAGCGAAGCGCATGTTTCCTTTACTTTTCGTGGTGATGAACGGCATTTGCGAGATGCCTTGCGTCAGTCCTCATTAAAAATGGGAGATGGATATGCAAATTCCAATGCCAATGATTTTACAGAGCAAGGCCGCGCGGCACCAACATTGGTCTATGATTTAACAATAGGGCAGGTGGATGCGCCTGATAATTTTTATCAAGGGCGTGAGGTTCAAGAGGTTGAGCCCGCCGCAGGTGAGGCGCAGGGCGTTAATTCTGATATTCACACATTCTAATCTATGATCAAGACAGGGACTTATTATGAGCGTTAAACCTTTATCGCCGCGCATGCATGCCATTTTCTGGGTTACGGCTATTGTGGTTTTTACAGCAACGATTTTCTTATTTAAATCGATGTTGCTTCCGTTTGTCTTGGGGATTGCAGTTGCTTATTTGCTTAATCCTGTGGTCAATAAATTTGGTGATGTTGGCGTTGCCCGCGCGCCGGCTTCTATGATTATTCTTGGTAACTTTCTTGTTCTGATCATGCTTTTTATTGGTGTGGTTTCGCCTGTTTTATATCGTGAGATTGCACAGTTTTCTAAAGATCTGCCTGATTATCTTGAAAAAACTATGGCATTGCTCGGCCCGTTTACTGCGCAGCTTGATCAATATATTGGCGGCGATAGCGCGCAGAGCATTGAAGCGATTATAAAACAAAATTCGTCCTCTGCCGTAGGCGTTGCAAATTATGTGGTTAAACAAATTGCTGCAGGTGGGCAGGTGGCCATGGATGTGGTATCAGTTGCCGTTTTCATGCCTATCGTTGCGTATTATATGATGAAGGAATGGCCTTTTATAACGCAATGGGTGCGTGATTTAATGCCGCGTCATTCAGAGGGTGTCATTATGGGATTATTAAAGGAAATTGATGTCAAGCTTGCGGGGTTTGTTCGCGGGCAAATCAGCGTCGCCGTCGTCCTTGGCATTAGCTATGCAATTATACTGACGATTGCTGGCTTGAAATATGGGTTTTTGATTGGCTTGATGTCGGGTTTTCTTTCAATTATCCCTATGGTTGGTTCTGCGGTTGGCCTGATCGTTAGTATTGCCGTGGCTTGGTTTCAATCGGGCGATCTGATGTTTGTCGGTATTATCGGCGCTATTTTTATCGCGGGGCAGTTGATTGAGGGGAATTTCCTAACGCCTAAACTTGTCGGCGATAGCGTTGGTTTGCACCCTTTATGGGTATTTTTCTCGCTTTTGGCCGGTGGCGCGTTGCTTGGTATTCTCGGGATGTTTTTGGCTGTTCCCGTTGCTGCGGTGATTGGCGTTTTAATTGGCTTTGGCATTCGTAAATATAAACAAAGCCCATATTATCAAGAGCCTTTAACCGAGGATAAGAGCGCCGAAGCTGTTGAGCCGCAAAAACCGCCTGTAAAAAAGAAGAAGGCCGCAACCAAATCGAAATCAAGAGCGACGAGCAAAGCAAAGACAAAGGGCAAAGCATAAAATATGGACAGCGTAACCTATCTTAATGCAAAGCAAATCCCGCTTGATCTGGGCGCGCGCAAGGCGTTTGGTCGATCTGATTTTCATCTCGGCCGAAGTAACGCCGATGCCGTTGGTTGGCTTGATCGTTGGCCTGAATGGCCTGCGCCTGTGTTGATTTTACAAGGCTCACCCGCCAGCGGAAAAAGCCATCTTGCTGCCGTTTGGCAGGATATGACAGGCGCGTCTGCTATTCACCCCGAAGATTTAACAACCAAAACCGCCGAGGATATTTTCAACCAAGGCGCACCGTTGCTTTTAGACGGGCTTGATCCTTGGCTTGGTGATCGGGCATCGGAAACAACGCTGTTTCATTTGTATAATATGCTCAAAGAAAACCAGTCGACAATGATGATGACGATGCGCATGCCACCATCACAGGCCGATTTTGTGATCGCGGATTTGTCTTCACGGCTGCGCGCCGCGCCATCGGTAAGTATTCATGCGCCTGATGATGCGCTGTTATCATCTATATTGTTGAAGCTTTTTAAAGATCGACAACTTCGTGTGAATGAGGATGTTATTGCTTATCTCCTTCCAAGGATGGAGCGTTCCTTCGCCGCGGCGCGTGATATTGTCGCCCGCGCCGATCAACTGGCTCTGGCGGAAAAACGCAGTATTTCTGTGCCGCTTATGCGTCAAGTTTTAACCGCCATGCAAGACTATTAAATTGCACTTTCTGACAGTTCTGACGTTTCTGTAATAAGTTTTTGTAGTGAATGGAATTACATCCAGCGCGTCGGGCGGGATGGGGCATTGTAGTCAATCGGGCTTATAATTTGTCTTAAGGTGTTTTCAACGGGTTGAATCTTTGCCCATTTATCGCTCGCGCATTCAATGACACTTAAGCTGCCGGGTGAGTAACCTTCGCTGAGGCGGTGTTGCGCGGCATCTGGGCCTTGCGCAGCAAGTAGGATGACAAGCTCATAAATACTGGGGTTATGGGCCAAGATCAAAACGTCATTATAGTCATCGCTGATTTTTTGTATTTCATAAAGATAATCGCCCGTGGAGCCGGAATATAATATATCCGGTGTTTCAATTTCATCGCATTTGATATGTTGTGCCAATCCTTCCAATGTTTGCTTGGTGCGTAAGGCGGGGGAACAGAGGATTAAATCCGGGGTATAATTGGCGCGTTTCATCGCTACACCAAGTGCAATTGCATCTTCCTTACCTTTTGGCGAAAGGTGGCGCGTTTTATCGCTGTCGCCATTATTTAGGGCTTGTTGATGGCGGAGGATAAACAAGCGTTTCCCCGTAAAGGTTGATATATTATCCATGGTGTATCAAAGCCCCTTTTATCTTATTTTATAGATCAGCAATCGAAAATTTTGTGATTTTACCATCTTTCATGCCAATCGCCAATTTTCCGTGTTTGATCGCCAGAGCATCATCACCGAAAATCTCCTTACGCCAACCCTGAAGGGCGGGGACATCAGCATTATCATCATAGGCAATTTCTTCTAAATCAGCGGCATTTGCAATGATTTTTGAGGCAACGTCATGCTCTGCGCTTTGGATTTTGAGCAGCATTTTCAAAATATCGACAACCGCCAAAGTGGTTTGAGATAATTGACGTTTTTTTACCACGGCAGGCCATGTGTCTTTTGGCGATTTGAGGGCGGTATCAATGGCTTGCAAAAGGGATGCACCAATTTTACCCTCTGCCATATCATTTGAAATGTTACGGATTTTCGAGAGTTGGTTTTTATTTTGCGGCGCTTGGCCAGCCATATCGGATAGGGCATCATCGCGCATCACCCATGTTTTTGGCACATCACGTTTTTGCGCCTGAAGCTCTCTCCACGCGGCGACTTCGCGCAAGACGGCAAGGCTTTTTGGTTTTGGTGATTTTATTTTGATGCGTTCCCAGGCCTTATAGGGATCATTCGCGTAGGTCGCGGGGTTGTTAAGGATTTTTTCCTCTTGTTTGAGCCATGCAATGCGCCCGCGTTTTTCTAAATCAGCTTTCAGGCTGAGGTATACATCACATAGATGCGTTACATCGCCAAGCGCATAAGTGAGTTGTTTTTCGCTTAACGGGCGCACTGACCAGTCGGTGAATTGAGAACTTTTATCCACCTGTCCGCCAGTAATTTGGCGCACGATATTTTCATAGCCGATCGAATCGCCATAGCCGCAAACCATAGCCGCAATTTGTGTGTCGAAAAACGGTGTGACAACTTTGCCTGTTAAATTATAAAAAATCTCCATATCTTGGCGGCCTGAATGGATGACTTTTAAAACATCGGGGTTTTGTAAAAGATCAAAAAGCGGTTCAAGGTCTATGCCTTCTGCCAATGGGTCAACCGCGCGCGCATCTTTATCAGGGCCGCTCAATTGGACAAGGCAGAGCTTGGGATAGTAAGTTTTTTCCCGCAGGAACTCTGTATCTATGGTGATGAATTCATGATGTTGAAGGGATGCGCAAAAGGCGGATAATTCGTTTGATTGAGTGATAATTGTCATTGTTTTCCATGTCTAAAGTCAAACGACTATACAATAATCATCTCGATCATCCTATCGTTTTTCTTCTGTTTTATTCTGACTTAGTATGGCCTCAATCTTATCCATAATCAAGCGCGCACCGTAATCAGAAACATGGTTTGTGTCTCGATATAAAACATGGTCATCCATCACCGTATTACAAATATCCGCCCCCGCATCACAGAAAATATCATGCGGTATGATTTTGAAATAGCGCTCCCCCGCCACCGCGTCATAGGCACCAATCACCCGCGCCTGCCAGTCCTTATAATCAGTGAAAGAAAAGGTCATATCTTCGCTCTGTGCAACGGCGTGCAGGCGGTTTTTGAAATCAAACTCATGCCCCTTTAGAAGCTTTTTAAGTCTATAATCCGCCAAAAAACCGGGCTCTGGCACGGGATATATTTGAATGAGGCTATGCCCCATCGCCAGAATATCTTCGTTTGTGTCGCTAATGGCTTTCTCAATCGTGGTGTCCCGCTCTTTATCTTGCGTTATCAAGTAAATCGGCGAGGTTTCAATCGTCTTTTTTACAGAGCCTGGTCTGTTTGTTCCCTCAACCCGCAACGTCATGCGCGTTGATTTGATCACAATCGCATTGTCATAGGTTGCCAAAGCCGCCATTTGCTCATGCATACATGTATTGGGCTCAACCGTATTGTCTTCGTTTAGTATTTCCGTATCCTTGATCAGAACACATTGCGGGAATTGCTCGTAATTCATATTAAGCTTTTCCGCCATCTTGCGTATGTCGGGGCCAAGAACGGCGAGAAAGCTATCCCCGACGCCGATAATTGTGCCTTTTGTGCCCTCATGCGGGTATTTGCAATGCTCGCCCAATTTGCGTTTCGGCGTGAAACACTCTTTCCAATCGCTATATATATCGCCGCCAAAAACTCCTTCATACGCATCCATACGGAATTTCGCACCATCTGTTTTGATGAAATAAATATTTGCGCCTGCGATGATGATAGTCGCGATCATAATGATGGCAATGAATGGCTTGAGTGGGATTTTATAGCGCATAGGCTTTTCAATCAGCATATATGACGCGCCGGCCAAGAGAGAAGTGATGATGATACATGCTATCTTATCCGATGTCACCAGAGCGCCCATATCGATGCGGGCAAAGGCAAAGACGGGGTAATGCCAGAGATATAGGCTGTATGATATCAGGCCGATTGCTGTAAGCGTGCTTGAAGATAAAATGTCGGTAATCAGCTCTCCCTTTTTGCAAAACCGGATGAGGATCATTGTGCCGATAACGGGCGAGGCCGTCATAAAGGATGGGTGGCGCATTGTATCTTCGAAGGTAAGTAGTGCATTGATGAGCAAAAACATCCCAAAGGTGGGCATGGTGGTTTCAAGCAGGGGGTGGTTTATGCGCCCGCGATCAAGTTCAATCTTTGCCAAAATGGCGCCTGCAAGTAACTCCCAAAAGCGTGTGTGCAAAAGATAGAATGTGGCATCAGGGTAGGGGGAGGTTAAAAGATCAGCGGCTTGTAAGGATATAAAAAATCCAATGAAGAAAACGCTTAGGATATATTGTCGTCCGCGCGCCATGAGTACCAGTAAGAGGATGGGGAAGAGGATATAGAATTGCTCCTCCACCGCCAAAGTCCAAGTATGTAGCATTGGTTTATAAAGGCTAGGTTCCGCAATGTAGCTATCTTCCAACCAAAACCATATATTTGATCCGAAGCCGATTGTGGCAAGGGATGCACCTGCATATTCGCTCAGGCCTTTGGGCATGATATTAAGCCAAGCAAAGGGCAATGTAATGAGCATAACGGTGAGCAAGGCAGGCAGGATGCGCCTTGCGCGGCGCTCATAAAATTTGGTAAAGCTAAATTTGTTCTCTTCCATATCTTTGAGAATAATCGAGGTAATCAGATAGCCTGAAATGACAAAGAATATATCAACCCCGATAAAACCACCCCTAAACGGGTCGATACCAGAGAACATAAATTTTGCGTGATAAAAAATCACAAACATTACAGCGATGGCGCGTAAGCCATCTATTTCTGGGCGGTATTTGATTGACATGTTTTTCTAACTTGAAAGATATTTTGCGAAACTATAATGCAATGATCATGCCTGTTTGTAAATATCGTGAGGAGCAGCGCAGAAAGATTATAAAACAAAGTTGCTTTATGACGTAAATTCATTATAAATCAACGCTTGAACTGAAATTTTAATAGTACAGGAATAAGAGCACATGCACGCCTTTAGAACGCATAAATGTAATGAACTTCGTAAATCCCATGTTGGCGAGACGGTCAAATTATCCGGTTGGATCAATCGTATCTATGATTTGGGCGGTGTTTTATTCATTATTTTGCGTGATACTTATGGTCTGACCCAATGTGTGGTCGAGGAAGGCTCGCCTTTGCTTGAAACCGCAAGTAAATGGCGCGTGGAAAGTGTTGTGACGATTACCGGCCTTGTGAAAGAGCGTTCCGCCGAGACCATCAATACAAAAATGGCAACGGGCGAAGTAGAGATTGAGATTCAAGAGGTTGAATTGCAATCCGCCGCGGATGTTATCCCGTTTCAAGTCTATGAAGATGACGGCGCGGGTGAGGATATTCGCCTGAGATACCGTTACCTTGATTTGCGTCGTCAGAATATGCAGAAGAAAATTCGTCTGCGTAATAACGTGATAGCAGAAATGCGCGATAATATGCGGGGTCAAGGCTTTCAGGAATTTCAAACGCCTATCCTGACTGCAAGCTCTCCTGAGGGCGCGCGCGATTATTTGGTGCCATCGCGTTTGCATCCCGGTAAATTTTATGCGCTGCCACAAGCGCCGCAGCAGTTCAAACAATTATTGATGATGAGTGGTTTTGACCGTTATTTCCAAATAGCCCCTTGTTTCCGTGATGAAGATGGCCGTGCCGATCGCTTGGCGGAGTTTTATCAGCTCGACGTTGAGATGAGTTTTGTTACGCAAGATGATGTGCATAATACAATCCAACCTGTTATTCAGGGCATCTTTGAAAAATTCTCTGACTTCACAGGTGAAAAACGTGAAGTGATCTGGTGTGATGCTATTCCATATAAAGAGGCGATGCTTAAATTCGGGAGCGATAAGCCCGACCTTCGTAATCCGTTGGAAATTTGTGATGTGACTGAAGTTTTTGCCCGTGATGACGTGGAGTTCAAGGCGTTTAAGGGCGTGATTGCAAAAGGCGGCGTTGTGCGCGCCATTCGCGCACCAAAAGTTGCCGATCAACCTCGCAGTTTCTTTGATAAACTGAATTCTTGGGCGCAAGGTGAAGGCGCGCCGGGCTTAGGTTATGTTCTATTCGCCGATGGTGAAGGTAAAGGCCCGATTGCGAAATTCATCCCTGATGCGGCGCAAGCGGCGATTAAAGAAATTTCGGGCTGTGAAGATGGCGATGCGATTTTCTTCATCTGTAATCAGGAGCTTCCCGCCGCCAAATTTGCAGGTGCAGCGCGTGATGCAATTTGTAATGCTTTGCCTGAGGATCATGCTTTTGCGCGTGAGCAGGGCGTTTATAAATTCGCGTGGATCGTTGATTTCCCAATGTATGAATTCGACGAAAAAGCGCAGAAAATTGATTTCTCTCACAACCCATTCTCAATGCCACAAGGTGGTATGAAGGATTTAGAGGAAAAAGACCCGCTTGATATTTATGCGTTCCAATATGACTGTGTTTGTAACGGGTATGAGCTTGCCAGTGGTGCCATTCGTAACCATCGCCCTGAAATCATGGAAAAGGCATTTGGTTTGGCCGGATATGGTAAGGATGTGTTGGAAGAAGAATTCGGCGGAATGCTCAATGCAATGCGTTATGGCGCACCGCCTCATGGTGGTTTGGCGTTTGGTGTTGACCGCATTATCATGCTGCTCGCTGATGAGCCGAATTTGCGTGAGGTTTATGCCTTCGTTATGAACGGTCAATATGAAGACCAAATGATGCAAGCCCCAAGCATGGTTGATGATGAACAGCTCAAGGCGCTTCATTTGAAAGTAGCATTGCCAAAGAAAATTACGGATGCGGCTTAAGATTGGACATGGGTAACTCTTTTTGAAGGTGATGTATTTGACGGGGCATTGAAATATTTGATATGTTTTAGCTCTGTTTGTCATAATAAAAATTTAATGAGGGGGGTGCCCATGAAAGATTCTTTTCCAAAGTTAGATGACCGCCCGCAAGAGGCAATATATAGAGCCAATTGCATTATTCTTGAGCAGTATTCTAATCATTCTTTTGAAGTGGCGCGGGATTATGTGGCCTCTATTGATGATGCGGCAGAGCGTTCAAAAGCTGCGACAACAATCTTCAGTGAGGTGTCCAAGCAAGATGCGCATGACCGAACAGGCCGCGCGTTGAATAGATTTTTTAGTGCCTTTCCGGAGCAGCAACAAAATATACTCGCGAGCGCTTTAAACGATTTCAAAGGGGGGCGCAATGCAGAGCATATGATTAAGGATAAAATTGTAACAACATTGAACCGTCAGGAGCGTGAAGGTGGAGATGTTGATTTAAGTCCGCTTATTCAAAGTTTAACCCCAAATGGACATAAATTATTTATAAGTTCAGTGAATGATGTTTTAAGAGAAAATCAGGAGACAGATAGATTATCCGATGTGGCAGCGCACGCTTTATCTTCGATTATCAGCCATGGTAAGATCGCGCCTAAGGCTGATGTTCTTCAACTGGGGTAGTCTTACCAAAATATTTTATCTTTGT
>CAXBFT010000050.1:0-12163 GCA_963974945.1 uncultured Alphaproteobacteria bacterium | reverse complement strand
CTGCGTTTCCAGATTTCACCACGCACCAACTCCAAAATTCACCACCTATGCACTCCAATTTTCACCACGCACCAACTCCAAAATTCACCGTTAATGCTTGCTTGAGCACAAAAAGCGTGTTTAACTCAGGGAATGTATAGCAGAAATATTACAAATTCAGTTATAGAAGCTTTAGAAGACACACCCGTCATTCTTATAAACGGGGCGCGTCAGACAGGCAAAAGCACTCTTTGTAAAAACATTGTCAAAGAAGGGGCTTTTCAAGGGAATTTCGTCACAATGGACGACCCCGCAACGCTTCTTGCCGCTCAGAAAGACCCTTTGGGATTTCTGGAAGACTTGGGAAAACACGTTATCATTGACGAAGTTCAAAGAACGCCTGAACTGTTTCTACCTATAAAAAAGCTCGTTGATGATGACAGAAAAGCAAGGCGCATTATTTTGACAGGCTCAGCCGATGTTATGATGCTTCCGAAAGTAGGGGACTCGCTCGCAGGCCGCATTGAAATCCATAATCTTTGGCCGCTTTCACAAGATGAAATAGAAGGCAAAAAATCTAACTTTCTGACAACGCTTATAAACACGGAAAAAAAATTCTCCGCGTCAAATATTACATGGATTGATATAGCAAAAAAAATGCGCTTGGGAGGCTATCCTGAATCAATAGATCGCAGCTCACCATCCAGACGCAATAAATGGTTTTCAGACTACATAACCGCCATTTTACAAAAGGATATTCGTGACCTCACCAACATTGAGGGATTAACAGAGATTCCGAATATCTTGAAATTGATCGCCACCAGAGTAGGCAGCACTATAAACATGTCTGATATATCCAGATTATCAGGCGTAAAGCATACGACACTTAAAAGATATGTGACGTTATTGGAGCATATTTTCCTTATCGTTCATGTACCGGCATGGACAAAAAATGCAGAAGGGGAGTTTGTAAAATCTCCCAAAGTTTATTTGAATGACACAGGACTCCTCAATCATCTGATTGGGCAAGAAGATGATAGTTTTTTAGAACAAAGAAGTAATGCAGGTGCATATTTAGAAAACTTCATTGTCATGGAAATTATCAAACAACTGAGTTGGTCAAATTTAAGCTTAAAGCCTTATCATTTCAGTATTCATAAAGGTTCAGAGGTTGATCTGGTTCTTGAAGATAAAACAGGGAATTTATTTGGGATTGAAATCAAATCAGCCGCTACGCTTCACGACAGCGATTTTAATGGTTTAAGACGACTTTCAACCCTCGCAGGTAAAAAATTCAAACGTGGTATCGTTCTATATACTGGCGAACAATATCTAGGCGGTTTTGGCGACAATCTTCAGGCCGTTCCGATTTCTGCGGTATGGTCAGAATAAAAAATAGAGGATATTTATAATATGAACATCGCACAGATCGAACAAAATCTCTCAGAGTTGGTGAAAAACATTTCACCGGATGAGTTTGTTTACGATCTCTTGTTGGCTTACGGCACACCCAAAACGACTGTTACGCTCCTTAAAAAAGGCAACCGCAACCTCTCCAAAAAAGACGGCCAAATTATCCTTAAACGCAAATTGTTCTTTCAAGAAACACAGGAACAAGACCTGCATGGCCTGATAGATAGCCTAAAAAAAGATGATACCACCCACCGTCATGACCTACGCTTTATTGTGGTGACAGATTATAAAATCTTACTGGCCATTGATACCAAGACAGATGACACACTCGACATCAAAATAGAAGAGCTGAACAAGCATCCATTCTTTTTCGGGCCATGGGCAAAAATTGAGAAAAACACCCATTACAATGAGCAAGAAGCCGATGTTAAAGCCGCCGAGAAAATGGCGAAAATCTATGACGAAATCTTGCAAGGTAATGCCTTTGAAACAAAGGAAGATTTACATGGACTGAACATCTTCCTTTCACGTTTGTTGTTTTGCTTCTTTGCTGAAGACACTGGCATTTTCAAAGATAACGCCTTTACCAATGCCATCAGCTCACACACGCAAGAAGACGGTAGTGATCTTGACGATTACCTGAACAAACTGTTTGAGGTGCTGAATACCGCCGATCATTCGAACTACCCTGATTACCTCTCAAAATTCCCATACGTGAATGGCGGCTTGTTCGGTGACAGATATTTTGCACCAAAATTCTCCCGCAAAGCACGCCGCATGATCATTGAATGTGGCGAGCTGGACTGGGCGACGATTAACCCTGATATTTTCGGCTCAATGTTTCAAGCAGTGGTACATAAAGACCAGCGCAGCAGTATGGGGCAGCATTACACCTCCGTGCCGAATATTATGAAAGTGATTGAACCGCTTTTCCTCAACGAGCTGCGTGAGGAGTTTGATAAACATTACGATAACCAGAAAAAACTGGAACAGCTTCTTGCCCGTCTTGAAAAGCTCCGCATTTTCGATCCGGCTTGTGGATCGGGCAACTTCCTGATTATTGCGTATAAAGAGATCCGCGAGTTGGAAATGGAGATATTCCAGCGAATTCAGGAAATCACAGATAACCCATCACTGCCATTCTCACGCATTCAGCTTTCCCAATTCTACGGAATAGAGCTGGATGATTTCGCGCATGAGGTTGCAATTCTGTCCCTATGGCTGGCTGAACACCAAATGAATGTAAAATTCGAGGAGGTTTTTGGTCAAACCAATCCTACTTTGCCATTAAAAGAAGGCGGCAATATCGTATGTGACAATGCCACCCGCATTCCATGGGAAGCTGTTTGTCCAAAGGACAAAGGTGCTGAAATATATATTTTGGGGAATCCTCCATATTTAGGTTCAAGCATGCAAGATAAAGAGCAAAAGAACGACCTAGCATATGTCTGCGCGGATTTTACAAACTATAAAAACCTTGATTATATTTCTTGCTGGTTTGTTAAAGGGGGAAATTACATCCAAAATGCTAATGCGCAATTTGCATTCGTATCTACTAATTCTATTTGTCAAGGTGAACAAGTGGCCTTGCTTTGGCCTTATATTTTAAAACGTGGATTAGAAATTAGTTTTGCTCATACTTCTTTTAAATGGACAAATAATGCAAAGTCCAATGCTGGTGTAACTTGCATTATTATCGGTATGCGCAACGAAAGTTTAAAAGAAAAATACATTTTTACCAATTTAAATAAAATCACAGCAAGAAATATTAATCCATATTTGGTAGACGGAAAAAATATCTTTTTGCCCCGTAGAAGCAAAGCTTTGAGCAAGCTTCCACCAATGCTATGGGGGAACAAAGCAACCGATGGGGGGCATCTAATTCTGTCGCCTGAAGAAAAAGAACAGTTGCTTTCAAAGTATGATGAATCTAGAGAGTTTCTAAAAAAATACGTTGGCTCTCAAGAATTTATAAAAGGCATAGAGCGTTGGTGCTTGTGGCTAAGTGATACTAATAAAGAAAAAGCATTAGCTATTCCACCCATTAAGGAACGTATAGAAAAAGTTAAAGCAATAAGGTTGGCAAGCAAAGCTGCATCAACAGTAGCAGCTGCTGCTAAATCTCATAGATTTATTCAAATACAACACGAACCATCAGATGCTCTTATTGTTCCAAGCGTTTCCTCAGAATCTAGGCGCTATATTCCCCTTGGTTTCGTATCTGATGATACAGTAGTGAACGCTCAATGCTATGTAATATACAACCCTGAGCCACACATGTTTGGTTTATTATCAACTCGGATGCATGTAATTTGGGTTCACGCTGTAGCTGGCTGTTTAGAAACCCGCATACGATATTCATCAGCCCTATGTTACAATTGTTTTCCCGTTCCGTCACTTACTGATCAGCAAAAGCAGTCTATAGCCACCCACGCCTATAATGTTCTTGAAGAGCGTGAAAAGCATTCCGAAAAAACAATGGCAGAGCTTTACGACCCCGACAAAATGCCGGATGGGTTAAGAGATGCTCACCACCATCTCGATCTTGCGGTTGAGCGTTGCTACCGCTCCAAGCCATTCACCAGCGATGAAGAACGCCTTGAATACCTCTTCAAACTCTACGAAGACATGACCGCCAAGGAAAAATCAGGGGGTTTGCTGTGATTGACCTGCTTGATTTAACCGTTGATACAAGGTCCTTACGAGTTAGCAATCGTGAAGGTGATCGAAGAGAGTTCAAAGCTCTATTCGACAACAATGCTCTCTGGAAATACGCAAAAACTATGGTTTCATTCGCAAACAGAGATGGTGGGGTGATATTTTTTGGAGTAAAAGATCGGCCTAGAGAATTAGTAGGAATAACAGGCAATCACCCTGATGAGCTTGTTTTTGCTCATTTCTTAAAAGAATATTTTGAGCCAGAAATACGCTTTACTCTTGATACCTTAAAAATAGCTGGAAAAAATCTTTTTTATGTTCTGATCGAGAGTTCCCCAAACAAGCCTGTTATTTGTAAAAAAAGAAAAGTAGAAAAAAATAAAGAAGTAGGAAAAACGGATAAAGAACTACTGCGCGAAGGTGCCATTTATTATCGTTATTCATCTTCGACAGAGGAAATTAAGTACCCAGAACTCACAAAAATTTTAGAAGAGAAAGTGCAAAAAGTCTTTCATTCTATGGTCGATAACATAACCCTTCTTAACAAAGTTGGCTATGATCGGGCGGCAATTGTAGATGCTGCTGACCTCAGTGGAAACGACAAAACCACATCAGTTTATATCACAACAGAAACTGCAAAAAATATTAACTGGATACAAAAAGGGCGTTTTTCCGAAACAGAAGACCAGTCAGAAAAAGCATATTATGTAACAAGAGAAATTGAAGTTAAGCATGGAGTTGAAATTTCCAACCCAGTGCCTACAGATCCAGGTTTAACGCATACACTTACACAGACAGCATTAAGACAAGCTATTTCTTTATCAGGAAATCATCTTGATGCGGTTTTATGGAAGCTGGGACTGTTAAATAACCCGAAATATCATTTGTCTGGCCAGCATGGAAAAAACAAATGGCATAAATTCACTGAAGCTACAAAAGACAAAGTTTTAGAAGCCTACCCTTTAGACCTTACTGGTAGACTGAATAAGGTTAAAGATGTGGTGAATGAATATCTACAAAGCCAAAGAAATTAAGGAACAGTAAAATGCCAAATATCGTCGATGTCACATATGCCCAAACAGGGGAAAGTACAAAAACCAATTCAATGGGCATGCGGGAAATGCAAGAGCGTGCATATTCTGCGCGTGATGCTCAATATCTGCTTTTAAAGGCCCCACCGGCATCTGGTAAATCTCGTGCGTTAATGTTTATTGCCTTGGATAAGATCATCAATCAAGGTTTGAAAAAAGTGATTGTTGCCGTCCCAGAAAAATCCATCGGTGGATCATTCGGCACAACTGATCTTAAATCACATGGCTTTTTTGCAAACTGGGAACCAAACGAGAAATATAACCTCTGCACACCTGGTGGCGATAAAAGAAAGGTTGATGCATTTATGCGCTTCATGGACAACGACGAAAAAATACTGATTTGCACGCATGCAACCCTTCGATTTGCGTTTGAGCAGATTGATGAGAGCAAGTTTGATAACTGCCTTTTGGCGATTGACGAATTCCACCATGTGTCTGCTGATAAAGAAACCAGCCGCCTGGGGACGCTTTTGCACTCAATTATGACGAAATCCAGCGCTCATGTTGTTGCCATGACCGGATCATATTTCCGTGGTGATGGTAAGCCCGTTCTCCTTCCTGAAGACGAAGAGAAGTTTTCCAAGGTGACTTATAATTATTATGAGCAGCTGAATGGTTACACCCATCTCAAATCTCTTGGGATCGGCTATCACTTTTACCAAGGTCGATACACCAGCGCGATTGCCGAAGTTTTGGATACCGATAAAAAGACCATCTTGCATATACCTAGCGTGAATTCAGGCGAGTCCACAAAAGAGAAATATGATGAAGTGGATACAATTTTAGGGATTATAGGTGTTCCTGAAACTATTGAACAAGACGCGAATACAGGCATTATTTTTATAAAACGCCATAAAGACGGTAAAACATTAAAAGTAGCCAATTTGGTTGAAGAATATCAGCGAGATCGCGTACAAGAATATCTCCGCAACATAAAATCTGCCGATGATATTGATTTAATTATTGCGCTTGGTATGGCCAAAGAGGGTTTTGACTGGCCATATTGTGAACATGCCTTAACGGTCGGTTATCGAGGATCATTAACGGAAGTCATCCAGATTATTGGCCGTTGTACCCGTGACAGCGATAATAAAACGCATGCTCAATTTACCAATCTGATCGCTCGGCCAGATGCAGAAGATGAATTGGTTACATTATCCGTGAATAATATGCTGAAAGCTATTACCTGTTCACTTTTGATGGAGCAAGTTCTGGCTCCGAATTTCAAATTCAAAACTAAACTCTCAGATGATGATGAAGCCAAACCGGGTGAGATAAAAATTCGTGGCTTTAAAGAACCATCATCGAAGCGTGTGAAAGAAATCGTTGAATCTGATTTAAATGACCTTAAAGCAAGCATTCTTCAAGATGACAAGATGATCAAAGCTCTGCCAGGCAATGTTGATCCGGAAGTGATTAACAAAATCATGATCCCGAAAATCATCAAAATTAAATATCCTGAATTATCCGAAGCGGAAGTCGAAGAAGTCCGCCAACACGTGGTCGTTGATTCCGTTATTAAGAATGGCGAAATCAAGGAAACTGGGGACAAGCGCTTTATTCGTATGGCTGGAAAATTTGTAAATATTGATGATTTGCATGTTGATTTGATTGATAGCATAAATCCATTCCAAGCGGCCTTTGAAATTCTATCTAAATCCGTAACAGCCCAGGTATTCCGTGTTATTCAAGAAGCAATCGAAGCAACTCGCATTCAAATGACAGATCAAGAAGCCATGCTTTTGTGGCCAAAGATTAAAAGCTTTGTTCAGAACAATAATGGGCAACAACCCAATATTAATTCCGTCGATCCATTGGAAAGACGACTTTCTGAGGCGTTGATTTATATCCAAAACCAGCGCCGCCAACAGAATTTATAAGGTGTAATTATCGTGGATAAAGACGATTTATTAAAGCTGATTGAAGATGATGATTTAGGGCTTTTAAATGTGAAGCCTAAACAATCTGCTGTTGCTACAGCGGATGAGCGTTTAATTGCATCCTTTACTCAAATCAATCAGTTCGTCTCAGAAAATGGTCGAGAACCTCAAAGTGGTAAAGGCATTCAAGAGCATCAGTTATATGCGCGCCTCAAGGGCATTCGTGAGAACAATGATAAAATGCAAGCATTGGTTTATCTCGATGAGCATGGTCTTCTAAATGTTGTTCGTAAAGAAATAACCTCTATCAATGATATCTTTGATGATGACGATTTGGGAATACTGGGTAATGACGCTGAAGAGATTTTTACCCTTCGTAATGTTCCAAAAGAAACAACCATGCCAGACTATGTGGCAAGTCGTAAACCTTGTAAGGACTTTGAAACATTCGAAGCTAAATTTATTCAGTGCCAGGTTGATCTGGCCTCAAGCAAACGAAAATTGTGGCCATTTAAGAATGAACAGCAAATTCAAAAAGGGTATTTTTTCGTTCTTAAAGGAATCTTGCTCTATGTCGCTGAGGTTGGCGAAGTTGAAATAAATAATGGTAAAAAGAATGCACGATTGCGCTGTATTTTTGAAAACGGCACAGAATCTGACATGTTGTTGAGGTCTCTCTCAGCAGAACTCTATAAAGATGGCCGCCGAGTAACGGAACATGAAGATCATTTGCTCGATGGTTTCAGCGATATCACTGAAGAAGATAAAGAAACGGGTTATATTTATGTATTACGCTCATTAAGTGATCGGCCTGAAATCAATGACGTAGAAAATCTATATAAAATAGGCTTTTCAACGATACCTGTAGAACAGCGCATCAAAAACGCCGCAAATGAACCTACTTACCTTATGGCTCCGGTTCATATAGTAGAGGCCTATCAGTGTTACAATATGAACCCACAAAAATTAGAGCAATTGCTTCATACGTTTTTTGGATCATCTTGCCTAAACATAGACATTTTTGATCATAAAGGTCAGCGTCATGCGCCGCGAGAATGGTTCATAGCACCATTAGAAATTATAGAACAAGCAATAAATTTTGTTCTAAATGGGGATATTGTTAACTATCGCTACGATTTTGATAAGCAAGAAATAGTAGCATATAACAGGTTTTCTAAGCAAGAGTAGGGCTGAAATTTATAGGAATAATTTCATAATCTTTTTGAGTGATAATATTACTTATGGAAATTATGTTATCATCATGTACTATTTTACTTTTATTATCATCTCTCGATTTCAGAACAATAAGAGAATTGAAACTCTACCATCCACATTATAAAGATGTTGCGCTTAGAATCTGAAACTTGCCTACCCGGTCTTTTTTTGTATACAGAGTCTAGCACTCGTTTGTACTCTTAATAAAATCATCAACTCGGTGTTGAAGTTCCTCTGCACGTTTAGACAGGTCTTGTGCAACATCAAGCATCGTTGATGAGGACTGTGCAGTTTCACTTGCGGCAGCCTGAACACCAACGATATTAGATGAAACCTCTTTCGTTGCCGCAGATTGCTCTTCTACCGCACCTGAAATGGCCGTACTCGCTTCATTAACATTCGTAATGACGTCTGTAATTTTTTTGATAGCCTGAGCTGTATTGTGGCTCGCACTTTGTATGCTGTCAATTTGAAATGAAATTTCCTCTGTTGCCTTGGCTGTTTCTGCCGCGAGCGACTTTACCTCAGAAGCAACAACAGCAAAGCCTTTACCGGCCTCACCCGCACGTGCAGCCTCGATCGTAGCATTCAGTGCAAGAAGATTTGTCTGATCCGCAATATCGTTAATTAGCTTGGTGACCTCTCCGACCTTCGTTGCTGCCTCAACGAGTGCAGAAACTAATTGTTCCGTATGGCGCGCCTCTTCGACTGCTTCATTAACAATTTTTACTGAATTGGTAACTTGTCCTGCAATTTCATTAACAGAAGCCGAAAGCTCTTCGGTAGCAGCCGCAACTGCACCTGATTGCGTTCCTGTTTCTTCTGCAGCCGCAGCGAGAGATTGCGCTGTACTTTCCATCTCAGTGGATGAGGATGCAACGGCCTGTACAGTCGCTTGCACTTCATTTGCAAAATTCTCAGCAGCCATTCTCTTTTTATGCTCAAGTGAAATATCTATGGCGAATTTCACAACTTTAAACGGTTTTCCGTTCGTATCTAAAATCGGGTTATAAGAGGCCTGTATCCAGACTTCTTTTCCACCTTTTCCAATGCGTTTAAATTGCGAAGAGAAGAACTCGCCATTATTAAGTTTGCTCCAAAAGTCTCTATAGTCTTGACTAGCTGCCAGCTCCGGCTCAACAAACATACTATGGTGTTTGCCTTTTATTTCATCAAGCGAATACCCCATAACATTTAAAAAGTTTTCATTGGCATTGGTTATCGTACCATCCATGTCAAAATGAATAACAGCTTGTGAACGACTCAATGCTTCGACTTGCCCGGCATAGTCCATCGATTTTGAATCAGCCCATTCCATAGCCGTGCCCAAACGAACTCCACCTGAGGAATATAAAGGCGTTGCCTTTAATGCAAAAATATGACCACCGACACGAATAGACGTCTCATATGGAGAGTCCATTTCAGCCAGCATCTTACGTTGATGCTCCGGCTTTTTGTGGAAACCGTCGATATTTGTTCCAATCAAATCATTAACAGAAAAATTCGGCAGGTCTTTTTTGATGTCCTCTTCTATCGAACTTAGAAAGTCCATGACCGATTCATTGGCGCCGATAATATTCAGATCATTATCAATAATCATTATTCTCGCCGAAACGGAAAGGTATGCAGCTAAAATTAAATCAGTTTCCTTTGATTTTGTTTGTATTTTTGCAAATTTAAACGACATCTTATACATCTCCTATGTATATCGAATTATAGACTAACACAGTTCTCTGATATCGTAATTATATTACTTTAATAATTTTATTTATCCCCGCCCCCGATCATTCCCATCATCGGGGCTTTGCTCGCGTTCTTGCTGTACGCGCTCAATATAAGCCTCTTTTCTTTCTTCTTTAGAAAGTGACGTATCATTCTCCGGTAGGCTCTCATAAGACGGTCTTTCGGCTTCCTGCTCTTGTGCCTTTTGAGCTGCTTCTTTTTCGCGCTGTTCTTGCATCCGATCAAGATAAGCCTGTTTACGCTCTTGCACCGATAATGATTTATCGTTTTCAGCAGGCGTTTCTTCTCTGTCCTGCTTCTTGGTTTGCCCTTTGGATTTCTCTTCCCGCTCTTTTGCAGCGTCTTTCAGATATTGCTGCTTACGCGCCTCGATGTCCTGCCTGTTATCATTCGAACGGCTCTGTTCGCGCTGTTTATCTTCTTCAGCCTGACGCGCACGATCAATCTGCTGCTGCTTGATTTCTTCCAATCGCTTATCAGCCTCATACGCCTTGATTGAGGCCTGAAGCTCTTCAAGCCGTGCAGTTTGTTCTTTGGTTTTGCCTGTAATTGCACCAATGATTTTCTGTGTGTTGGTTCTGTTTTCAAGCTTTTCTTGAAGCTCCGCCGCTTCGCCCTGCTCCTGTTTGTATTGGGCTGTGCGAACCGCCGTCACAGCACGTGCATTCTCGAGCTCTTCGAGCTGCCTGCTCAATTCCTTCTTATCGCTCTGAACACGTTTGATCTCTTCAAGCGAGTCCTGCGCTTCCTTGAGATTTTGTTCTTTGGCCTGTATCTCTGCTTCATACGCAGCCTTCTTGCCAATCATCCGATCAATCAGGCTCATGGATTCCAGTTGCTCTTTGGCTTTCGCAAGATCATCTTGCGCCTGCTCTACCCTCTTTTGATGAAATGGAAAAACTTTCTCTTTGCCAAAGCTTGCAAGTGTTGCTTGCCATGTGCCACTGCCCTCGCCGTCTTCACCCTCCCGCTCTAGCTCCAAGGCGAGCAATGCCCGTTTCTGCTCAAGCAAAAGCTGCTGCTTTTGATCTTTGAGCTGCATCGTAGTATTGCCCATATTATCATTACTGGCTTTGATGGCGCGGTTAAGATCACCTCTCTCGGTCTTAACCCCTCGGCGTTCTAATTGCGTGGCCATATATCCCATCTTTTGAGTGGGTTCTTTATCAATGCCCCGCGCCTCAAAGCTCAAATGCTCCGTCTTCACTTCCAATTTATCCCGCTCGGAAATGCGGTTCATTTCACTGGCTGTGAAAGCACGCAAGGATTTGACCTCTTCTTTTCCTCTGGTGGTGGCCTCACCATCAACGGTGATTTTGTCAGACGACAAATCACGGAATTTATTTTTAGACCATCCGTCCTTCGATCCCTCATCGAAGCCTCTGGTTGTAAATAAAATATGCGCGTGGAAATTACGCTGATCGCCCTCCCTATTAGGTTGGTGATAAGCAATGTCCACAGCGCAGTTGTAACGGCGCATGATTTCCTTAGAAATCATATCCCCTGCTTCGCGGCGTTGCATGGCATTGAACTCATGAGGGAAAGCAATCTCGAGCTCATGCGCGGTTGTTGAGTTTTTACGGTTCTCCTTAAACTCAACAGCGTTCCACAATGCAGCCCGATCATTCAAATGTTCCGGCGCATTGTCAGGAAGGTAAATCCGCGTGTATTCAATGCCTCCCTTTTTGGTGTAATCATGAACAATGCCTGTGCGCTCATCCACGATGATCTCACCCGAACGATACGCAGCCGCAGCAACAGAGGAACGCCCTGAAGAGCGTCCCACCTGTTTGGCTGTTGCATGTAATTCGTTCGTTCTCATTGTTCATCATCACCAAAAAGAAAGGGGATTAAACATCCCATGTTTACGCCAAGTTTAAGAAGGGGCGCTCCTTCTTTCGGGAATGTAACATCGGCACATTCCCTGCCCCATCAGGGGCATTTGAACACGAGAGCGGATTGTGCGTTCGTGTTCCAGACAGAGTTTAAGAGAGGGACGCTACCCTCTTTTTTGCCCCACGGGGGCAACAGCTAAGCCGTTCGGCCTCGCCAGAGTTGAGAACCGCACACAAAGTATAAAAATAACGAAGTAATTTATTAGTTTGTATAAGTGCGCCATTCAATTATTCTTGAACGGATGGCCTCCCTAGAATTTTACCCCGTTTCCTGCTATATTTGCAACCA
>CAXBFT010000049.1:0-12207 GCA_963974945.1 uncultured Alphaproteobacteria bacterium | reverse complement strand
GACACTGAGCAATGACGATAAAAAGCTTATCATTTGTCTAAAATTATAATTATATTTTATGATAATATAATTTAAATTCAATAAGATAGTTGTAGGTTCTGGATAACTTGCATGCCGAGCCTGAAATATAAAGACCTTATTAAGCATTAGATATATATAATGTATGTGGGGATTTATAAAATCTATATGCTATTGTGAGTGAGTGAATGAATGAGGGTGTCTTCGTTGTCTGAGGGAAATGTTAATAAAAATTCTAAGCGTGCTGAAGCCAATCGCTCATCTGCGTTTAGAAGCATTTTTGTATCATCACCTACACAAATTTGGCGTAGTAAAATCAGTTGGCGTATTGCTTTGGCTGCTTTTATGACGATTATGTTGGTTCAAACGATTACCCTTAACCTTGGTGGGATTGAACGTTTTCGTCAGGATAAGATCACTTCTTTGATTGAACAAGGGCGCGGTGCTATTGCTTCTATTATAGCAAAAGGTGAACTGCATAAGGCACCGTTTACAGATGCGCAGGTCGAGCGCCTTTTTGATACCACCAATGTCACGGGCCTGACTGTTTATTCTTATAAATTTGATTATATTCAAAGCTATGGACACCCAACCCATCTTGTTGCCGGTATCACAAGTCTGAAAGATGAGTATGAAGGTGATAACGGAACATATGAAGTGATCTTTACAAGTTCAGATCTCAGGAGTCCTTACACAATTGTAGCGCAAATGGATTCTTCTACACTTGATGCACATATTGCAAGCTATGTTCGTGAGAATATCATTATTATGGTTATTCTTTCGTTGTTTGTAACCAATGTTTTGATGATAGCCCTTGGAAAATGGTTGTTGGAGCCTATTTTATTTATGCGTGCAAATTTGGTGGCGGCTTTTAAAAACCCTGAAGACCCTGATATTGATGAATCACCTTATGGAACGTCTGATGAAGTTGGTGCGGCGATTGATTTAACGCAAAAGCTTATTCGACAAAATGCTGCGAATCTGACACATCTGAAAAGTACAGCAGAGGACAAAATACATAAGCTCGCTTATTATGATACCCTAACAGGCTTGCCAAATCGTGCGCTGTTTCTTCAAAGCCTTTTGGAAAAATCGAAGTTAAAAACGGATGATACGGTTGAGCGTTTCGCCATTGTTACGTTAGACCTTGATCACTTTAAAGATATTAATGATTCAATGGGGCATAATGTCGGTGATGCAATATTGCGTTCCGTCGGCAAAAAGCTTCGTGCATCATTACCTGAATCTGCAATTGTTTCACGAACGGGTGAGGATGAGTTTGCAATTATGATGCCGTTATCCGGGCGTAATTTAAACGCGCGTGATATTGCCGAAAGTATTATTGGTGTTGTGCGCGCAAACCCGTTTAAGGTCTTTAATGAGGAATTTCAGGTGCGTGCATCTGTCGGGGTGTCAACTTTCCCTGATGACGGGGCTGAGCCGGAAATAGTTTTGAAGAACGCGGATATTGCGCTTAATCGTGCCAAAGAAGAAGGCCGTGATACAATCAAGGAATATTCAGAAGATTTTGACCGTGCGGTACAAGAGCGTTTCCAGATGTTGCGTGATCTTCGTGATGCGTTGGAGCATGACCAATTGCAACTTTTCTTTCAGCCACAGCTTTGTTTGAAGACGGGGCAAGTGATTGGTGCGGAAGCGTTATTGCGTTGGTGGAAGCCTGATAATGGTAAGAATGGTGGTAATTTTATCTCTCCTGCCGTGTTTATTCCCGTGGCAGAGCAGTCAGGTTTGATTGTCCCTATTGGTCAATGGGTCATTAAAAAAGCCTGTCGTATGGCACAGAAATGCAAAGAAGAGCATGGTATAAATATACGTTTTGCTATTAACGTTTCGGGGAATCAATTCGTACAAGGTGATATTTGCGGCGATATGTCTCGAATTCTTCTTGAAACAGGGTTATCACCTGAAATGATTGAATTAGAAGTCACCGAAAGTGTGTTCATGGATGACATTAATCATACAATTCAGATATTGAATGAATTGCATGCTTTGGGTGTGGAGTTGGCTATTGATGACTTTGGTACAGGCTATTCTTCGCTTTCTTACCTTAGCCAGTTCCCGATTGACCGTTTGAAAATTGACCAGTCATTCATCCGTAATGCTTTGAATGATAAGCATAATGCGTCAATTACCCGCACCATTATAAATTTGGGGCATTCTCTAAATTTGAAGGTCATCGCTGAAGGTGTGGAAACCAAAGAGCATGAAGACTTCTTGGTTAAAGAAGGGTGCGATGAGGTTCAAGGATTCCGTTATTCAAGACCGGTGCCGGAGCATGAATTGATTGATTTTGTTAAAAACTATAATGGCGATTTGGCAAGTTTTGAATCTTAAGATTTAATGCGCTTGATCAAAAGGTGCATTGACGCTTTCATACAATATCTGTAATCACAAACTATATATAAGCGATTAAAAGGGTCTTCGCATGCATCATAATCCCTATTCAGGATCTATTTCATCACGTAAATGCCAAAGCCTGAAAGGCGCGGCACGTATTCCGGGTGATAAATCTATCTCGCATCGTGCGATCATGTTTGGCGCGTTGGCAATTGGTGAGACAATCATTAGTGGTTTGTTGGAGGGGGAAGATGTCCTTCATACGGCGCATGCCATGCGGGCCATGGGCGCAAAGATAGATCATGGTGATGATGGTCTATGGCGCGTTAATGGCGTTGGTGTCGGTGGTTTACATGAACCTGATCATGTTCTTGAGATGGGCAATAGCGGCACATCAACACGCCTTTTAATGGGGCTTGTCGGTGGGCATAATATTACGGCAACCTTTACGGGTGATGCATCCTTGGTGAAGCGTCCTATGCGCCGTGTGACGCAACCGCTTGAAATGATGGGCGCAACGTTTTTGTGCCGTTCAGGCGATCGTCTGCCCTTAACGGTTAGGGGCGCACAGGATACGTTGGCTATAGAATATAAGCTGCCTGTGGCTTCGGCGCAGGTTAAATCTGCGGTGATGTTAGCGGGGCTTAATGCCGCGGGGCGCACGACAGTTATAGAAGATCATCCAACCCGCGATCATACGGAAAATATGCTCCGCCATTTTGGTGTGGATGTTACAGTTGAACAATTGGATGATGGGTTATCCGCTATTCATTTGATTGGCCATCAAGACTTACAGGGCTGCGCGGTGGATGTGCCAAGCGACCCTAGCTCTGCTGCCTTTGCTGTTGTTGCGGCGTTGATCTGTGATGGATCAGAGATTACGTTGCCTAATATCGGCATAAACCCAAGGCGCGATGGTGTTTTTATTACGCTTCAGGAAATGGGCGCGGATATCGTGTATGAGAATAAGCACACGGAAGCGGGGGAGCTTGTGGCGACGCTTAAAGTGACCTCACGCAATACTCTAAAAGGGATTGATGTTCCTGAGGGGCGCGTGCCCTCAATGATTGACGAATTTCCAATTCTCGCTGTGGCTGCGTCCTGCGCGCAAGGGACAACACGTATGACGGGGCTTGCTGAATTACGGGTGAAGGAGAGTGATCGTCTTTTGATGATGGCAAATGGCCTGAAGTCCTGTGGTGTTGATTTGGAGATGGGTGAGGATAGCTTGACCATTCATGGGACAGGAAAGCCTCCGAAGGGCGGCGCAACGGTTGCAACTGCGCTTGACCATCGCATCGCGATGAGCTTTCTGGTATTAGGCTGCGCTTCGGATGAAGCTATTGCAGTGGATGATGGCGCGCCAATTAAAACCAGCTTCCCGAATTTTATCGAACTTATGAATGATTTAGGCGCTGATATTGGCGCAAAAGATCGTCGGGATGATGACGGAGGGCTGCATCTTGCTTAAAATCATTGCTATCGATGGCCCTGCAGCTAGTGGCAAGGGCACATTATCGCGCGCGCTTGCAAGCGCATTGCATTTCGTGCATATGGATACAGGGGCGCTGTATCGCGCTGTTGGATATGAAGTATTGCAAGCCAATGGTGAGCCGCAAGATGAGGCGAATGCTTTGGCAGCATGCGCGGTATTAAGAGAGAAAATTTCTGATCCTGATACATTAAATAACCCTGATTTACGCACTGAAATTATCGGCGCGGCGGCCTCTCAGGTTGCCGCCATTCAACCTGTTCGTGACTTCCTTTTAGATTTACAGCGTGACTTCGCGCATAGCCCCGCTCAGGGTTATAAAGGGGCGGTTTTGGATGGGCGTGATATTGGCACGGTGATCTGCCCCGATGCGCCTTTAAAGCTGTTTATTACGGCAAATGACGATGTTCGGGCAAAAAGACGCATGAAAGAGTTGCAATCTAAAGGATTAGACGTTACATATAAGGCCGTTTTGGAAGATATGCGTGCGCGTGATGCTCGTGATTCCGCCCGAAAGGCCGCTCCTCTACAGGCCGCTGATGACGCTGTTATCATTGATAGCAGCGAGAAAACAGCGGATGATGTATTAGAGATTGCCCTGAAATATGCAACAAAAGCATTTGGCGGATCTTAAAAGGGCAAAGCTCGCATTAGCGATACTATCTTTCAAAATGACGTATTCAGGCCGTATGCCGCAGTCTCGATTTATCGGGTCATGCGGGAAACCATTCCGATCTGTCTACGATTAAAAATTTGAAAGGACTAATACTATGGCACATGTAGCCGCTAACTTAAAAGACCTTGAAAACTCGAAAGAGTTTGAAGCTCTGCTTGCAGAGACGATCGGGGCAAACCAAAAATTCGAAGGAAACGTTGTAAAAGGCGTTGTAATCGGACTTGAAGATGACTTTGTTATCATCGATGTCGGTCTTAAATCAGAGGGACGCGTTCCTCGTCAGGAATTCTCCAAGCCTGGGGAAGATCCGGAAATCAAAGCAGGCGACACTGTTGAAGTCTATGTTGAACGCATGGAAAACAGAAACGGTGAATCTGTACTTTCTCGTGAAAAAGCACGTAGAGAAGAAGTATGGATTGAGCTTGAAAAATCACATGAAGCAGGAGAGCGCGTAACTGGTGTTATCTTCGGTCGTGTTAAAGGTGGTTTCACTGTTGATCTTGGTGGCGCTGTTGCGTTCTTGCCGGGTTCACAAGTTGACATTCGTCCGGTTCGTGACATCACTCCATTGATGGATGCTCCACAACCATTCCACGTTTTGAAAATGGACCGTAGCCGCGGAAATATCGTGGTTTCACGTCGTTCAATTCTTGAAGAATCTCGTCAAGAAGCACGTAGCGATCTTTTGGAGAATTTGGCTGAAGGTCAAATCCTTGAAGGTATCGTTAAAAACATCACAGATTACGGTGCATTCGTTGATCTTGGTGGTGTTGATGGCTTGCTACACGTTACTGACATTTCTTGGAAACGCGTTAACCACCCATCTGAAGTTCTTCAAATCGGTCAAACTGTTAATGTACAGGTTATCCGTTTCAACGAAGAAACACAGCGTATCTCCCTTGGTATGAAACAACTTGAAACTGATCCTTGGGATGAAGTTTCAGGTAAATTCACCGTTGGTCAGCGCTTCAAGGGTCGTATCAGCAATATCACTGATTATGGTGCATTTGTTGAGCTTGAAGATGGTATCGAAGGTCTTGTGCATGTTTCTGAAATGTCTTGGACTAAGAAAAACGTACATCCGGGTAAAATCGTTTCAACATCTCAGGAAGTTGAAGTTGAGGTTCTTGAGGTTGATCTTGAGAAACGCCGTATCTCTCTTGGCTTGAAACAGTGCCAAGAAAATCCTTGGACACAATATGCTGCTGAGCATAAAGTGGATGAAGAAATCGAAGGTGAAATCCGTAATATCACTGAATTCGGTTTGTTTGTTGGCTTGACCGAGGAAATCGACGGTATGGTTCACCTTTCTGATCTTTCATGGGATGACCAAAGCGAAGATGCATTGAAAGCGTTCAATAAAGGCGACATCGTGAAAGCGAAAATCCTTGAACTTGACGCAGACCGTGAGCGTGTTGCTCTTGGTATCAAGCAAATGAGCAGCGATCCTTATGAGGGTACAATGAAAGGCCTTGCAAAAGGTGCTGTTGTTACATGTACAATCACTGAAATCACATCAACTGCGGTTGAAGTGAGCGTGAATGAAAATGTAACCGGTACAATCAAGAAAGCCGATCTTTCTCGTGAGCGTTCAGAGCAACGCACTGACCGTTTCGCTGTAGGCGAAAAAGTTGATGCGAAAGTTGTTTCCGTTGATAAGAAAACACGCAAACTATCCTTGTCTATCAAGGCGCGTGAAACTGACGAAGACAAACAAGCGATGAAAGATTTCGGTTCAACCGAGAGCGGTGCATCACTTGGAGATATTCTTGGCGCAGCTTTGCAGGAAAAAAAGACTAAAGATTAATCTTTACGCCTTTTAATAAAGCATAATGAATTTATAAAGCCGGCATATGCGCCGGCTTTTTCTTTTTCTGTAAAACAAAAAATTGTTTTTTATCAATGGGTTTTGCTTGACGCTCTGATGGATATAGGGCATCCTATTTATATTCAAAATAAAACTATAGAGTTCTTTTTCACGGATATGAGGATGTTTTGATATGACAAAATCCGAGCTTATACAAAGATTAGCAGATATGAATCCGCATCTTTATTTGCGCGATATTGAAAAAATTGTTGAAACAATTTTTGACGAAATCACCAATGCACTTGCCGCGGGCGACCGTGTGGAGTTGCGTGGCTTTGGCGCATTTTCAGTAAAGCACCGCGAAGCACGCACCGGCCGCAACCCGCGCACCGGCGAATCTGTTGATGTGGAGGCAAAACGCCTTCCATTCTTTAAAACAGGTAAAGCCTTGCGCGAAAAGCTTAACGGCGAATAAAACGGAGTGAACGGGCGATGGCGATTCTACGTTGGGTTATTGGATTATTGATCACCATCGCGATTTCTGCCTTTGCAGTGATGAATGATGAAATGGTGTTGATTACATTCAGTCCCGTACATGAGCCAATTAGCCTTCCTGTTTATCTTATTGTTCTTGGCTTCATGGCGTTTGGTTTTATATTTGGTTCAATCGTAACGTGGCTCAATGGTGCGAAATTACGCAAAACCCGTCGTAAACAGAAAAAAGAAATCCGCATTCTTGAAAAAGAAGTTGAACGTTTAAAAGAAGATAAATTTGCTGCGCAAACGCCGCCTGCTGCGGATATATTTCCGGCTATTATTGCAAAATAAGAAGAAAACCACATGACAAATTCACCTAAGATATTTTGTGCCATTGATACGGCCAACCTTGACCATGCCTGCGGTCTATCGGCTAAAATAGCTCCTGTGACCGGCGGTATTAAACTTGGGTTGGAGTTTTTTAATAATTTCGGCCCTCCGGGAATTGAGCGCATTTTAAAGGCCGCGCCGGATGCACAATTATTCATCGATTTGAAATTCCACGACATACCCAATACGGTTGCAGGCGCGGTGAAGGGGATTTGCCGCAATTTTGCACCCGCTTATCTGAATGTGCATGCAGGCGGTGGACGCGCAATGATGGAGGCGGCGAAGGCGGCTTGCGGCGCGGATACAAAATTATTGGCTGTGACCATTCTGACGTCCCTTGATTCCGCTGCAATTTCAGAGATCGGCTATGACGCAGATGTCGCCGTGCAGGTGGAGCGTATGGCGTTGTTGACGACGCAAAGCGGTTTGGATGGCGTGGTTTGCTCCGCGCATGAAATCACCCGTTTACGCGGTGTTTGCGGCGATGGTTTCGCCCTGATGGTGCCCGGTATTCGCCCCGAGGGCAGCGCGCAAGGCGATCAAAAACGTGTCATGACCCCAAAACAAGCCTTAGGCGCGGGTGCAACCCACCTCGTCATTGGCCGTCCAATTACAGGCGCAGATAATCCCGCACTGGCGGCCGCAAATATTTTAGACAGTATTTAAAAGAAGGAATTATTTTATGAGCTATTTCAAACCAACATATGCAGCTGGTGAAACAGGTGTTTCTGCCCGTAATTTTGTACGTGAACATAAAAATGAATTTATAGCGATTTTAAAGCCACTTATCCCATATATTGCAGGTCTTCATTTGCTTGATGCCGTTATAAGTGATGCCTATTTCCCCGGTAGTAAAAATGGATTTGGTTTATTTGGTATTTTGGCCACTTATTTTACAACGGCGTTGGTTATTTCATGGCATCGTGTTGTAATTCATGGCGTAGATAATTATGTGCCTATGAACCCGTTAAAACCACAAAGAAGCGAGCTTGCCTTTATGGGAATGGGAATTTTGATTGGCCTAGGGATTTTTCTCTTATCTTTCCTCTCTATGGTGGGTGCTGCTGCTGCGGGTGGAGGGGTGATTATTTTGCTTCCGATTGTCGTGATTTTTGCATGTATATTTTATGCGTATAGATGCTGTTTTTATTTCCCTGCTAAAGCGGTTCACTCTGATATAACTTTAAAACAATCCATCGCCCTGTCTAAAGGGTATTTATTGAAGCTGATTGCAGGGTCTTTTTTTGCATCTTGGAGAGTTTCTCTGGCTTTGTTTGGTTGTGTTTTCGTTTTGATGTTTGTTGTTGGTATTTTCGCCGTCATTCTACCTTTTGAACGCGTTGGAAATACAATAGGTTTCATTTTTATGTTGCCTATAATTGTTTATCTCTCACCTCTTTTGACTGTTCTTGGTATCACGGTGCTTTCCAATTAATATTTATATGCGGTTCAAAATAGTGATCAGAACACTTTAGATGCTGATCCGATAATTGAAAAAGGTGACGATGAAAACGCAAACTAAAATCTGCGGCATTACTACGCCCGAGGCATTAAACGCCGCGGTGCTGGGCGGTGCGCGGTTTATCGGGTTTGTGTTTTACCCGCCAAGCCCGCGTCATGTTGCCATTGATACGGCGAAGGAATTATCCTTGATGATCCCCACGGGTGTGCGCAGTGTCGCACTTTTCGTTGATCCGACGGATGCGCAGCTTGAGGCGGTTTTGGGGTATGTTCAAATTGATATGATCCAGCTTCATGGCGGCGAAAGCCCCGCCCGTGTGAGTGAGATTAAGGCAAAATATTCAATGCCGATTATCAAGGCTTTTCCCGTACGTACCGCCGATGATATTGATATGGCAGCGGATTACGAGGATGCGGATTGGTTGTTGTTCGATGCGAAGCCCGTGAATGCTGACCTTCCCGGTGGTACAGGGCAGAGCTTTGATTGGGGTTTATTACAGGGTAAATTTTTTTCTAAGCCTTGGATGCTTTCAGGCGGTTTGACAGTAAAAAATGTGGGTGATGCATTATCTGCTCTATCGCCAAAGGCTGTAGATGTCTCTTCAGGGGTGGAGCGTGCGCGTGGCGTAAAAGACGAAGGTAAAATCAGGGCTTTTCTTAGCATGATGAACGCGCTATAACACCTTGCATAGTGAGGCAAAAATGACAAAAAATTCTTACAAAAACCAGCCTGATGAACGCGGGCATTTCGGGCAATATGGCGGACGCTATGTTGCTGAAACACTCATGCCTTTGATCCTTGAGGTTGATAAAGCCTGGACACAGGCAAAGAATGACTCTGATTTTTGGGTGCAATACGACGATTTGGCAAAGCATTATATCGGCCGTCCATCGCCGCTTTATTATGCGGAAAAAACGACCAAGCATTTCGGCGGCGCAAAGATTTATTTCAAGCGTGATGAGCTGAACCATACTGGCGCGCATAAAATTAACCATTGTATCGGTCAAGTTTTGCTGGCTAAGCGCATGGGTAAAACACGTATCATCGCCGAAACGGGCGCAGGGCAACATGGCGTTGCAACGGCAACAGTTTGCGCGTTATTTGACCTGCCATGCACCATATTTATGGGCGCAAAAGATGTAGAGCGTCAATCACCAAATGTCTTTCGCATGAAATTATTAGGCGCGGAAGTTGTGCCTGTGACCTCCGGCTCTTCATCCTTGAAAGATGCGATGAATGAGGCGATGCGCGATTGGGTGACCAATGTGCATAATACCTATTATTTAATTGGTACGGTCGGCGGGCCGCACCCATTCCCCGCAATGGTTCGTGATTTTCAATCGGTTATTGGTAAGGAAACTAAGGAACAAATGTTGGAGCGCGAAGGGCGCTTGCCTGATACTTTGATTGCTGCCATTGGTGGCGGGTCAAATGCGATGGGCTTGTTCCATCCATTTTTGGATGATGACGAAGTGGGCATGATCGGCGTAGAGGCGGCAGGCCACGGCGTTGATACAGATAAGCATGCCGCAAGCCTGAATGGCGGCCGCGCAGGGATTTTGCATGGAATGCAGACTTATTTTCTACAGGATGCGGATGGTCAAATCCAAGAGGCACATTCAATTTCTGCGGGTCTTGATTATCCGGGTATTGGCCCCGAACATGCGTGGTTATTTGATGAAAAACGCGTCAGTTATGTGAGTGTGACAGATGATGAAGCTTTGGCGGCGTTCCAACTCTGCACAAAATTAGAGGGGATTATTCCCGCGCTTGAACCGTCACACGCCTTTGCGCATATGGCGAAAATCGCGGGTGATCTGCCAAAGGATCATATCATCGTTATGAACCTTTGCGGTCGCGGCGATAAGGATATTTTCACTGTGGCAGATAAGCTTGGGGTGAAGTTGTAATGAGCGCGCAAGCATCACAAAATTATGAAGTCAAAGCGGGGCTACAGGATATTGAGGCCTTTGACGTGGTTGGTTTATCGATTATCACGAGCAATGAAAATGCGTCAGAGGATATGAACGCCCTGTGGGAGACCTTCTTTAAGGAAAGCATTGGTCAGAGCATTGATAACCGCGTGGATGATGTGATTTACACCGTCTATTCCGATTATGAAGGTGATCATACAAAGCCGTATCGCTTTACAATTGGATATAAAGTTAAATCTGAGCCTGAATTGAGCGGTTCATTGCATCATGTGCAGGTTAAATCTGCACCCTATGCGCTGATGAGCGCGGCGGGAGAGCAGCCTAAAGCTTTGATCGAAACATGGACGGCGATTTGGCAAAGTGATCTTGATCGCCGCTATGAGACAGATTTCGAAGTGTATGGTCAACGGTTTTTCGAAGAAGGCGTACACGAAGTGTTGGTCGCCATTGGTGTGAATTTGGAAGAAGAATAAAATGAGCAGACTTAAAACAACATTTGAATCTTTAAAACAACAAAACCGTACGGCGCTTGTGACGTTTATTATGGCGGGTGACCCGAGCCTTGAAGATAGTGCAAAAGTTTTGGCGGGGCTATCAGATGCGGGCGCAGATGTGATTGAGCTTGGGATGCCCTTTACTGATCCTGCCGCGGATGGTTTAACCATTCAACATGCGGGGCAGCGCGCCTTACAGGCGGGGGCAACAATGCTCACCACCCTTCAGATGGTGCGTGATTTTCGCAAGAATAATGATGCAACCCCGATTGTGCTTATGGGCTATGTTAACCCTATATTCTCTTATGGCTATGAGAAATTCATTGCGGATGCAAAGCAGGCGGGCGTAGATGGTCTAATTATCGTTGATCTGCCGCCAGAGGAAGACGCGGATTTGCGCATTCTTGCCGATGCGTCTGATGTTGATATGATTCGCCTAATTACCCCGACAACGGATGAAAAACGTCTTGAAACCGTCTTAAATGGCGCGAGCGGCTTTCTTTATTACGTATCTATTACGGGTGTAACGGGAACGGCGAAGGCCGATATGAGTGCCTTAAAGCCGCATCTTGATATGATTAAATCAAAAACTGATCTTCCAATTGCCATTGGATTTGGGATCAGAACGCCTGAAGATGCCCGTATTATGGCACAGCTCGGCGATGCGGTTGTTGTTGGTTCGGCAATAGTTGAGAAGGTCAAGAAGGTTCAGGGCCGCAATATTGACGAGGTAAAATGCCTTGTCGCAAGCCTATCTGCGGCTTTGAAATAGGTAACCTCGAATCGCCTTGACTTTTTACAGGTTTTTCTGCATTTTCTAGGGCTTAGTACAATAATTTCAGGATAAAAACATGAACTGGCTGTCCAATTTCATCCCTCCACGTATTCGTTCTTTTGTAAGTGAACAAAAAGAAGTGCCGGATAATCTTTGGCAAAAATGTGATGCATGCGAAGCGATGCTTTTCCACCGTGATTTAGCGGCCAGCCATAATGTTTGTTATCATTGCGGTCATCATTTACGTTTCAGTGTGAAAGACCGTCTGAAAATGATGTTTGATGATGGTAAATATGAATCATTGGAGCTGCCGAGTGTTGCTTT
>CAXBFT010000048.1:0-12228 GCA_963974945.1 uncultured Alphaproteobacteria bacterium | reverse complement strand
TAATTTATTAAAGAAAATGGTATCCCGTACGGGAGTCGAACCCGTGTTGCCGGAATGAAAATCCGGTGTCCTAGGCCTCTAGACGAACGGGACATTGTGTTCTTGCTCAAGGCTGTGCGTGTTATAATCTTTTTATGGTGTTAAAATCAAGTCTTTCTTTTAATTTTTTTAATTTTTTTTTATTGGATAGGGTTTTATGCTCTGTAATGCTTAAACACTCTTGAGGCATTCGGCTATAATCTCTGGCGTTGCGCCGTCTTCATGGGGCAGGGTGCTTAGCCCCTGTCGCCATTTCTTTGCACCGGGTAAGCCTTGGAATAATCCTGTCATGTGGCGCGTGATTGATTTGAGTGGTGTGCCGTAATCCTGCATCTGTTTATGCGCATAGGGAATCATTGCTAATGCGATGTCGTGCCTGCCTTTTATATTGTCGTTTTTGAATATTGCTTGTTCTAGTTCTGCTAGAATATATGGGTTTTGATATGCTTCACGACCGAGCATAGCGCTGTCGAAGGTGTTAAGGTGTGTCTGTGTCTCTTCAACCGTTTTGATCTCTCCATTCACGGCAATCTTAAGATGGGGGTGCTTTGCCTTTATTTCCGCAGCGCGCGCGTAGCTGATCGGCGGGACAGTGCGGTTTTCTTTTGGGCTGAGGCCTTTGAGCCATGCTTTGCGTGCGTGAATGATAAAATGACTGCATCCTGCGTCCGAAATCATACCTACAAAGCGGTCAAGGAATTCAAAAGAATCCTTCTCATCAATACCGATGCGGCATTTTACGGTGACGGGGATATTTACGGCTTTTGTCATTGCGGTAATGCAATCCGCGACGGTTTGCGGATCTTCCATCAAGATAGCGCCAATGCGCCCTTTTTGCACGCGGTCACTGGGGCAGCCACAATTTAGATTAACTTCATTATAGCCCAGATTTTCACCCATTTTCGCGCATTCTGCCAAATCATCAGGATCGCAGCCACCGAGTTGCAGGGCAAGCGGGTATTCAGCCTCATCATGACGCAAATAGCGTGGGGCATCACCGTGAATCAGTGCGCCGGTTGTCACCATCTCTGTATAGAGCAGGGTGTTTGGTGAGATCAGGCGGTGAAAATATCTGCAATGACGATCGGTCCAATCCATCATTGGGGCTACAGAAACAGGGATAATCATGTTATGGTGTCCTTTCATGCGGCTTTATTTATCATGAATTTGGCATAATGCGACTCAAAAATATGAAAAAAATGATGATAACTTTTTTAGGTTTATGCGCACTTACTATAAGTATGCCTTTTTACGCCTATGCGCAAAATAACGGAGACGGTGTAGGTAATCCTGCTTTTTCAAAAACGGGTCTGCCTATTCCACGTTTTGTGTCTTTGTCGAATGATGAATCATCGGTACGCACAGGGCCAAGCCTCGATTATCCCGTGATGTGGGTGCTTACGCGCAAGGATTTGCCGGTCGAAGTTATTCTTGAATTTGACAACTGGCGGAAGATAAGAGACCCCGATGGACAAGAAGGTTGGGTTTTTCACACACTTTTATCAGGAAAAAGAACGGCCCTTACAATTGGTAAAAAATCAATATTTGCCTATGAAAAACCATTCAATGAAAATGCTCTCAAAGCCAGAGTAGTACTTGAGCTTGAGCCATCTGTCATTGTTGAAATTGATGCGTGCGATGGGGCTTGGTGTTTGGTAAAAGCTTCTGGTTTTTCCGGCTGGATAAAAAGAAATTTGCTTTGGGGTGTTTACGAAACCGAAATAATTGATTAGAATCTAAAAATGTAATGCTTCGTTGCGTTGCATTTCCTTCCTTCCACAACCTTATCCACAAATCCCGCCTAAGGTTATATTCAAAATGTTCGCACTGACCAATAAACCAGAAATGGGTTCCCGTTTCTATTCCGCCCTGATTCAACTTGCCGCTGATCATGATCGTGGCATTGATGGTATGAAAGTGATCCAGCATATGGCTGGCGTTTTGGTGGAGACTTATTTTATCTTTGATGATTCTGATCGCGCTATGCAGGCGAGCTTTAAAAAGCTTGCGGATATGCTTGGGTGTCATCCTGCGCCGGGGTTGCTTGCGCCTTATGCCTTGCCTCCTGCACACATTATTGATTATGAAACGGAGCGCGGACGTCTTGCGGCGCGTGTATTTTTTGAAGAATGGCTCGATTGTAATTTCGAACTGCACGACCTTATCCTTACCGTCTTTCAAAATGTTATTGTGGGATGGGAAGAGATGGGTGTCCCGCGCGAAGAAACATTCCGCCTGTTAATGGAGTGCGTTAAAAAGGCAATGGCCTTTGAAATCGCCGCGCAGGAATTATGTGATGTTTCAATTGAAACTCAAATTGGTCTAAAAGGTTGGACGATTGGTGACTGTATAGCATCACTGAGTGGTGTAGCAGGGCGACGTTTGGCGATTTCTCTTAACTCTGGTGATTCTTGTGATTTATTCCGCGGATCAGAGCTTCCTGAGAACCTTGATCGAGTTGTTTACACGATGACGCAAGAGGCCGTGCGCCTTGGCGTGCCTGCGGGTAGCGACTGGCGCTTCGGTCTTGCTGCTAATGATACTCCGATTAATGCACCTGTTGATTTGATCAGGGAGATGGAGCCACGTTGCTTGCGCTTTTTCCGTGCTATTGGCTTGAGCGGGTCTTATGATCAAGCTGTATCTTGTGCCAAGGCTGCGGGGCGTATGATTGCTGTTGCATCAGGCGGTGAGCTTCCGGAGATTGAACCGGCAATTGCAAAGCCTTTGGCTATGTCTGCCATTACAGAGAGCTATAAGTTTGTCTGTATGGATTTCGATATGGTTTCTTACTAGGTTTTCATTGCAAAATATTGATAATTTTCCAAAGATTTTATGGTTCCCCCCTTGCCCCGCAAGGTATAACTTCGTATAAAGCTTTTTAAACTTACAAGTAGTGGAACGAGAATGACTTTTGTACCAAAATCCAGCTATTCTTATGATGATATAATTTCTTGTGGTGAGGGCAAATTATTTGGCCCCGGAAACGCGCAGCTACCGCTGCCGCCGATGCTTATGTTTCATCGTATTACCAATGTATCGACCGAAGGTGGCGCATATGGCAAAGGTGTCATTGAGGCTGAATTCGATATTACACCTGACCTTTGGTTCTTTGAGTGCCATTTTAAAGGTGACCCCGTTATGCCGGGTTGTCTTGGTCTTGATGCAGTATGGCAGCTTTTAGGATTTTACCTTGGTTGGACAGGTGCTTCGGGCTCTGGTCGTGCGCTTGGGTTAGGGGAGCTTAAGCTTTCAGAGCAAATCCAGCCTACATCTAAATTAGTTCGCTATGTCGTTGATATTAAACGTGTTATGAATGGTAAACTTGTGCTTGGTATTGGTGATGGAACGGTTTATGTTGACGGTGAAGTCGCCTGTAAAGTATCTGGAATGAAAGTTGGATTATTTGATAATTCATCTGCAGAGTAATTTAAATTAAATGAGGAGGCGAATATGCGCCGTGTTGTCATCACTGGAATGGGAATTGTATCTTGTATCGGAAATAATGCCGATGAGGTTCTATCGTCATTAAAAGCGGGTAAGTCAGGCATTACATTTTCTCCTGAATATGCTGAGCTCGGTTTTCGTTCGCAAGTGCATGGTAAGCCTGACATTATTTTGGCTGATCATATTGATAAACGCCTTTTTCGCTTTATGGGTGATGCTGCGGGATATAACCACCTTGCGATGGAACAAGCTGTTGCTGATTCCGGTTTGGAAAAGGCAGAAATAAGCCATGAGCGTACGGGTATTATTATGGGCTCTGGTGGCCCGTCTACGCGTTCGCAAGTTGCTGCGGCTGATATAACACGTGAGAAAGGCCCAAAACGTGTTGGACCGTTTGCCGTTCCTAAATGTATGTCTTCAACGACATCTGCAACAATTGCCACAAACTTTAAAATTAAAGGCGTTAATTATTCTATATCATCTGCTTGCTCTACATCTGCGCATTGTATTGGTAATGCAGTAGAGCAAATTCAATGGGGCAAACAGGATATTATGTTTGCCGGTGGAGCGGAAGAGCTTGACTGGACTCTGTCTGTTTTATTCGATGCCATGGGTGCGATGTCTTCAAACTATAATGATACGCCAGAGCGCGCGGCGCGTGCTTATGATGCTAATCGTGATGGTTTTGTTATCTCTGGTGGTGGCGCAGTTCTCGTCTTAGAAGAGTTAGAGCACGCCAAGGCGCGCGGCGCGAAAATCTATGCCGAGGTAACAGGATATGGCGCGACCAGTGATGGTCACGATATGGTTGCACCAAGCGGTGAGGGCGCGGTGCGTTGTATGCGTCAGGCGTTATCAACACTTAAAACACCTGTAACCTATATCAATACGCATGGTACATCTACACCCGCGGGTGATATTACTGAGCTTAATGCTGTGCGTGAGGTTTTTGGCAACCTTGAACAGGCTATGCCGCATATCAGCGCAACCAAATCAATGACCGGGCATTCTCTTGGGGCTACAGGCGCACAAGAGGCTATTTATAGCTTATTGATGATGAAACATAACTTCGTAGCGCCAAGTATTAATGTAGATACATTGGATGAGGGCGCAAAAGATATGCCGATTGCGACAGCGCGTATTGATGATGTGACGCATGAAACTGTTATATCCAATAGCTTTGGCTTTGGCGGTACAAATTGCACACTCGCGATGAGCCGCTATAAGGATTAATGAATGACGATTTCGATTGATGATTTTATGAAGGTCGATATTCGTGTTGGTACAATTACCGATGTGCAGGATTTCCCCGAAGCGCGTAAGCCAGCATATAAATTATTTATTGATTTCGGTGATGAAATTGGTTTGAAAAAAACATCTGCACAGATCACAAAAAACTACTCCAAAGAGGAGTTGTTTGGAAGACAAGTTGTTGCGGTTGTTAATTTTTTACCAAGACAAATTGGACCATTTATGTCTGAGGTTTTAACCCTTGGTGTACCCGATAAAGATGGTGAAGTTATTTTATTACACCCCGACGCATCTGCGCCGGTAGGTGGGCGAATGTTTTAGTAAGGAAAAAACGACTATGAATGATTTTATGAAGGGTAAACGCGGGCTTGTAATGGGGGTTGCAAATGACCATTCCATTGCTTGGGGTTTAGCCAAAACTCTCCATGAATCAGGCGCAGAGATGGCATTCACCTATCAGGGCGATGCCTTTGGTAAGCGTGTAAAACCATTGGCTCAAAGCCTTGGCGCAAAGATTGTATTAGATTGCGATGCATCCAATGAAGATGATCTTGACCGTCTCTTTGATACGTTAAAGGCAGAATGGGGGACAATTGATTTTATTATTCACGCTGTTGCTTATTCAAACAAGGATGAGCTACAAGGTCGCTATAGCGATACGACGCTTACTAACTTTCTACAGACAATGCATATTTCTTGCTATTCATTCACTTCCATTATGCGCCGTGCGCGTGAAATGATGAATGAGGGCGGTTCTGCTTTAACACTAAGTTATTATGGCGCAGAAAAAGTGATGCCGAATTATAACATTATGGGTGTTGCAAAGGCCGCTTTAGAAGCTTCCGTTCGTTATTTAGCTGCAGATCTTGGACCACAAGGTATTCGCGTTAATGCTATTTCCGCGGGGCCAATGCGTACTTTGGCGGGCGCAGTGATTGGCGGCGCGCGTAAGACATTCAAGTATAATACGTTGAGCGCACCTTTGCGCCGTCCTGTTGAATTAGATGAACTTGGTGGAGCAGGCTTATATCTGCTCTCTGATATGTCATCGGCCGTTACGGGTGAAATACATTACGTTGATTGCGGCTTTAATGCGATTGGTATGCCGCCTCATGATGCTTTGGACGTTTTGGCGAGCTAGATATTTTATATAATCTAATGTTTAATTTTTTTTAGGAGGCATTCCTTATTTGGATGCCTCCAATTTATATTTAAATTTTATTGCTTTAATGCACCATAAATATACCTTCTAACAATACATCTGGCACATCAGAGAAAAATCCATCCACGCCATAGCTTTGGAGCAAACGAGCCTGATCCGGATTGTTGATGGTATAGGCAAGTACAAATATCGTGCAAGCTCAGCCCAGTTTTCCGGCCATTCAGGGGGTAATATAAGCCCACGATGCCAATCTTCGGCTAAATCCTGCGCAGCTTCTAATGATACATGTTGGAATGAGGATATAAGCAATCGATCGTGGTTATCCCAAATCGTTGATAAGAGGTCAAGTGCAACTTCCGCCGTCAGTTTTTCACGTCCTGCACAAGGTTTTATTTCAAGGTTAAGGCCTATATTGCGATCGATTAAAACCTCAACAACCTCTTCTAGTGTAGGGATTTTCACGCCGATAAAGCTCTCTGCATACCAACTACCAGCATCAAGGTCACGTATATCATCATATTTTGTATCCGCGACATTTCCTGTTGTGTTTGTTGTACGATCCAATGTGTCATCATGAAATATAATCGCCACTTCATCCTTGGTAATTTTAACATCAAGCTCAACCCATTCTACGCCCATATCTGCTGCGGTGTGAATGGCCTCAATCGTGTTTTCAGGGGCGTAACCCGCACATCCGCGGTGACCAATGATTTTAGGGAGCTTTAATGGCATAGAAATTCTCACTTAATATTTAATTTGGTGTATAGATTAGATGGTTTTTATTATGATTTCAACAATAGCATGGCACCAGAAATAAATGTAATACTGGTAAAAACATATTTAATCCATTTATTGCCTTTTAACATTCCTAAATGTGCACCGATATATCCCCCAAGCAAAGATCCCAGTAGAAGAGCTGGTAACCATGGCCAGTAGATGGGCTTATGCATAAGGTGTAGTGAGATTGCACCCGCACCATTCCACGCTAAGCCGACTAAGATTAGTGTGTACATTACGGCGCTTTTGTAATCCAACCCATACCAGATTATAAGCCACATTGTTACAAAAAGACCACTACCAGATGTAAGAGAACCATTAAAAAAACCAATAAGGAATAATATCATTCCACCAATAATATGGCCTGTTATTCTTCTATGCTTTTCAATCTTTGTCTGTCCAATTTCTTTTTTGAATAATCCATAGAAGCCCAGAGCGATGGTTAAAATTCCAAGTGTGGTTTGTGCAATATACTCAGGAATTTGGATAATTGCATATGCCCCTAAAATGGTTCCTGGTAGTCCGCAGGCAAGAATGTGCAACCCAAATTTTAGATTAATTGACGCGTCTTTCATGCTTATATATCGATATAACGCCCCAACACCCAAAGCCACAGTAGCTGTTTTATGCGTTGCTAAAGCGATGGAAAAGGGAAGGCCCATAACAATAAGCACGGGTAATTGAACCAATCCCGCCCCTCCACCCGCAAAAGCAGAAAGGGTATTGGCAATAAGAGATGCAAAAAAAAGAAATATATAATCGGTCATATTTGTAGTTTTTATAGATGAATATTTTTTTATTACGGGATTATAATATTGATAATACATAGAAAAAAGCCGAAATTTACGTTTCGGCTTTTAAATTCTTTAAATGTGTAATTGCGGTTTAGCCATTTGCTTCTTTTTTATCATTTTCTTCAATGATAGCGCCAGTTTCCTGATCAACGCGTTTCATAGAAAGCTTCACTTTACCTCGATCATCAATACCGGTGAGAAGGACTTTGATTTCATCGCCTTCATTAACAACATCGGTGGTTTTGGCAACGCGGTGATCTGCTAGTTCAGAGATGTGAACAAGGCCGTCTTTTGCGCCCATGAAGTTTACAAACGCGCCGAAATCAACACATTTTACAACTTTACCAGTGTAAACAATACCAATCTCCGGCTCATCAGTAATGTCTTTGATCATTTTCAAAGCTTTTTCAATGGCCTCTGCATTAACAGCAGCAATTTTGATTGTACCGTCATCTTCGATGTCGATTTTGGTTTCTGTAAGTTCGATAATTTCACGAATGACTTTACCACCAGTACCAATCACTTCACGGATTTTGTCCGTTGGGATTTGGATTGAAACGATTTGAGGTGCATTTGCATTCAATTCGCCGCGACCTTCGGAAAGGGCCTTCGCCATTTCGCCAAGGATATGGATGCGCCCGTCTTTCGCTTGGTCAAGTGCAACTTCCATGATTTCCTTTGTAATAGATGTGATTTTAATATCCATCTGAAGCGCAGTAATACCGTTTGCAGTACCAGCCACTTTAAAGTCCATGTCACCAAGATGATCTTCATCGCCAAGAATGTCTGAAAGAACGGCAAATTTATCACCTTCTTTGATCAAACCCATTGCGATACCCGCAACAGCTTTTTTCAATGGAACACCAGCATCCATCAACGCAAGTGATGTACCGCAAACCGTTGCCATAGAAGATGATCCATTTGATTCTGTGATTTCAGAAACAGAGCGCATTGTGTATGGAAATTCTTCTGTCGTTGGAAGAAGAGGGTGTATTGAACGCCACGCCAATTTACCATGACCAATTTCACGACGACCCGGAGGGCCCATGCGACCGGCTTCACCAACAGAATATGGAGGGAAGTTATAGTGAAGCAAGAAACGCTCTTTATATTCGCCTTCCAATGCATCGATGATTTGCTCATCTTGACCTGTTCCAAGTGTTGCAACCACAAGCGCCTGTGTTTCTCCGCGAGTAAATAGGCATGAACCATGCGTACGTGGTAAAACGCCAACTTCTGCAACGATTGCGCGAACAGTTTTTGTATCACGTTCATCGATACGCTTACCTGTTTTAAGGATTGATCCACGAACAACATCCGCTTCTAATGATTTGAATTTGGATGTGATAACTGCGCTATCAATACCATTTTCAGCATCTGTGAAAGCTTCGATTGCGGCCTTACGGATGTCACCAACAGCGGTCTGACGCTCTAGCTTGTCTGTAATCGCATATGCTTTTTCTACATCTATTGCGAATTTCTTTTTCAACGCATCTGACATTGCAGTAATAGCAGCAGGCGTTTCAGGAATATCCCACATGTCTTTTGCACACATTTCAGCCAAATCAATAATGCCTTTAATAACGGCTTGATATGCTTCATGTCCTGCAGTAACCGCGCCAAGCATGATTTCTTCGGAAAGCTCTGATGCTTCGGATTCAACCATCAAAACGCCTTCCATTGTACCGGCAACGACAAGATCAAGATCCATGCCCTTAATGTCATACATAGGTGGGTTTATGATATATGCGCCATCTTTATAAGATACGCGTGCACCACCAATCGGGCCCATGAATGGAATGCCTGAAATTGTTAGAGCGGCAGATGCGCCGATCATTGCAATCATATCAGGATCATTTTCAAGGTCATGTGATACAACTGTACAAACAACCTGAACTTCGTTAAGGAAGTTTTTCGGGAAGAGTGGACGGATCGGACGGTCAATAAGGCGTGATGTTAATGTTTCTTTTTCGCTTGGGCGTGCCTCACGTTTGAAGAAACCACCCGGTATTTTACCGGCAGAATATGTTTTTTCCTGATAATGAACAGAAAGCGGGAAGAAGTCTTGCCCCGGTTTGATGCTTTTTGCCGCAGTCACTGCGCAAAGAACAGATGTTTCACCGATTGTTGCCAATACTGCACCATCAGCCTGACGGGCGATTTTACCAGTTTCAAGCGTTAGTGTTTTACCAGCGTAATCGATTTCTTTTTTGTATACGTTAAACATATATGTATTTTCCTTAAGTTTATAAACATACGTTCCCCCTTGCCCATGCAAAAAGGATTTGTGTTTGAGAAGTGTTCCATTGGGAAGGTCTTCGGTGGACTGTTAAAAGCATTTTATACCATGCTCTTAATTGTCAACCGTAAAGCCTAATCAAGTTTTGACTTTCCAAACGAGTATAGACATGGCATTATCCGCGCCGAAAGTCAAAGGTTTGTTTGATATATCAAAGAAGTGAAGTTGAAATGTGATGCCCGAATTTACACCCAAAAAAAGACCCGTTGTTTTATGTATCCTTGATGGATGGGGAATTGGTAATGGTGGTGAGTATGATGCGATCGCAAGTGCGAAGACGCCGTGTTATGACGCTTTGATGCGAGGTTATCCCAATACCACACTGACTACATTTGGCGCACAAGTCGGTTTGCCGGACGGGCAGATGGGGAATTCTGAGGTCGGGCATATGAATATTGGCGCAGGCCGTGTTGTGATGCAGTTCCTTCCGCGTATTCATAAGGCATTCAAAGATAATGACGTTGCCGAGATAGAAGCCGTTCAAGAGATGATTAAAACACTTAAAGCAAGCGGTAAGGCCTGCCATATAATGGGTTTGCTTTCTGATGGTGGTGTTCATGCACATATGAATCATATTATTGCGCTGGCTAATTTATTGGGAGAGCAGGGCATTCGTACCCATATCCATGGCTTTACTGATGGCCGTGATTGTGCGCCACATAGTGGTAAAGGCTTTATTGAGCAAACAGAAAAGGCCATTTCTGCGCATAGCAGTGTTCGCCTATCAACCTTGTGTGGCCGTTATTTCTCGATGGATCGTGATAAGCGTTGGGATCGTGTTCAGAAATCTTATCATGCTATTATTGGTGCGAAAGGTAAGGCTGTTAAAAGTGCAGGTGATGCAATGCAGGTTAGCTATGATGCTGGCGTAACTGATGAATTTATTGAGCCGCTTATCTTAAATGGTTATCAAGGCGTTGAAGAGGGGGATGCTATTCTCTTTGCCAATTTCCGCAATGATCGTGCGCGTGAATTATTACAAGCGCTATTGCTCGCTGACTTTAATGGGTTTGAGCGTGATGGCGGGCAGATGGGATTTTCTTATGCGCTTGGTATGGTTGAATATTCAGATGAGTTAAATCCGCTTATGGAGATTATGTTTCTGCCGAAAGAGCATAAAAACACGCTTGGCGAAGTGGTTTCTGCGCATGGACTAACGCAAATTCGCATGGCCGAGACAGAAAAATATCCGCATGTAACCTTCTTTTTCAATTGCGGGCGCGAAGTTCCGTATGATGGTGAAGATCGTATTATGGTCAATTCTCCAAAGGTTGCAACTTATGATTTGCAACCTGAAATGTCCGCGCCTGAACTATCAGAAAAACTATTGAGCGCGATCGGCAGTGATAAATATGATGTTGTGATTGTTAATTTTGCCAATACGGATATGGTCGGGCATACAGGATCCATCGATGCGGCGCGAAAGGCCGCGGAAAGCGTTGATGGTACATTATGCAAGTTACAATCACTCATTATTGAGAAGAATGGGGTTTTGCTTGTTACTGCGGATCATGGTAATGCAGATCAGATGTTTGATCCCATTACAAATGGCCCGCATACCGCGCATACTCTTAATCCTGTGCCGTTTATTGTTGTTGGCGCAGGCGATGTTTCACTGCAAAGGGGTAAATTGGCAGATATTGCACCGACAATACTTCATTTCTTAGGAGTAGAGCAGCCATCTGATATGGATGGTGCGTGCCTTTGTTGTTAGTGCTCAATTTTATAGGGCATTGAAATAATATAGAAAATAATATATATAATTGTTATATTTTCCAAGTCTCAGGTCATGGGGCTTTTTCCATCTTACAAAGTAAGGGTTATAATTTTGAAGTTCTTTTTTATAGTTGGCGAAGATTCTGGTGACGCGCTTGCCGCGCCTCTGGTTGGAGCCTTGAATAAGCTTTATAACGATGAGATTTCTTGTCTGGGGATTGGCGGACCGCGAATGAAATCTGCTGGATTTAAAGAATTACTGCCGATGGATCAAATCTCTATTATGGGGATATGGGAGGTTTTGCCGAAGATTCCCAGATTGTTGAAACTTAAAAAAGCAATTATTGAAGAAATTGAAAAGCAAAACCCAGATGCCGTCATTACGGTTGATTTCCCTGATTTTAATTTCATTATTGCGAAAGAACTTAAAAAGCGCGGGAATTACAAAGGTAAAATAATTCATTATGTATCCCCAAGTGTTTGGGCATGGCGACCGGAGCGTGCAAAGAGAGTTTCACAATTTTTAGACGGAATGATGTGCCTGTTCCCCATGGAGGTTCCCTTTTATAAAGAGCATGGATTGATGGCGGCGCATGTTGGGCATCCATTGGTTTCTACGGATGCTAAATCTGCATCAGATACAATGTTCAGGAAAGAAAATAATATTTCTGAAGATACTATAATTTTAGGATTATTTTTTGGCAGTCGTGAGAGTGAATTTAAGAATTTAAGTTCTATTCTCA
>CAXBFT010000047.1:0-12293 GCA_963974945.1 uncultured Alphaproteobacteria bacterium | reverse complement strand
TCAAAGATCAAAAGCAGCAGCTTTTGCTTGAGCAAAAACGGGCATTGCTCGCCTTGGAGCTTGAGCTGGAGGGTGAAGACGGCAAGGGTAGTGGCACATGGCAAGCCACACTTGCAAGCTTTGGCGAGAAGAAGGTTTTTCCATTTCATCAAAAGAGGGTAGAGCAGGCGCAAGATGATCTTGCGAAATCCAAAGCGCAACTGGAATCCATGAGCCTGATTGATAGAATGATCGGGAAGAAAGCGGCTTATGAAGCAGAAATACAGGCTAAAGAACAAAATCTGAAGGAAGCGCAGGAATCACTTGAAGAGATCAAAACAGATAAAAAAGCACTAACCGCTCAATTAGAAGAGATCGAAAACGCACGTGCTGTGACGGCGGTGAGAACTGCCCAATACAAACAGGAGCAGTTTGAGGCGGCGGAACTTCAAGCAAAGCTTGAAAATAGAACCAATACCCAGAAAATCATTGGTGCAATTACAGGCAAAACCAGAGAGCAGACGGCACGGCTTGAAGAGCTTCAGGCTTCTATCAAAACGTATGAGGCCGATAAGCGATTGGAAGAAATCAAGCAGCAGCAGATTGACCGTGCGCGTCAGGCTGACGAAGAAAAGCAACGTGAACAGACCCGTTCGAATGATAACAGGCAGGACATCGAGGCGCGTAAGCAGCAATATTTGAAAGACGCGGCCAAAGAGCGGGAAGAGAAATCCAAGACTCAAAGCCAGAAGCAGACACGCGAAGAAATGCGCGGCGAAAACTTGCCTGAAAACGATAAATCATTATCGGTGGAAGAGCGTAAACAGGCTTATCTTGATCGGATGCAGGAACAACGTGAGAAAGAAGCAGCCCAAAAGGCACAAGAACAGAAAGAAGAAAAACCGTCTTATGAGAGCCTGCCGGAGAATGATACGTCACTTTCTAAAGAGGAAAGAAAAGAAGCCTACATTGAACGCGCGCAACAAGAGCGGGAGCAAAGCCCTGATGATGGAAAAGATCGAGGCAGGGAATGATTTTTATTTCTTATGTTATATCGTAGCCATCGTCTTTGATTTCTAGTTGTAAGGCTGGTGGCTGAAGCAACTTTAGTATTTCAGCGGCAACGTCTTTAATGTTATTTTTGCTTTGCGGCGCTGGTACATTAAGCGTAAATGCTTCGATGAATTTTGATAGCTCTGCGTTAAGATGATTTTTGTCAAGTTGCGATAGTGCTGCAAGTACAACTTCCTCACCACTTTCATCTATACTTACTATACTACCAGACGTTTCGGAAACACGTCTTTGTGTAACATTATGCCCTATAGTATTATTATCTTGTAAATAGAGAGCAGGAGTTTCTTCATAACCAGAGTAGTCGGGTAATTGATCTATAGGATCGCTATTTCCAAAACTCCGAAATTTAACGATATCACTTTTATTAAATGCGGCTAACTGCTCAATTTGTAGAAGCGCGAGTTGTGCATTCACAGCGGATACATTCTTCTCATAATTAAATCCTGGCATTCTTTCATTTCCAGTTGCGCTCCAAGCATCATAAGACCAATTTTGTAGCTCTTTGAATTGTGTGCAATTGAATAAGCGTTCTGCTTCTTCCGGTGTTAAAAATAGTGTGTTAGTTTGAAGTGATGTGCCTTTTGAGGCTATACTAAATTTTTTTTCTGTTAGGTCATTCATCTTTCTACTTTCTAATCTTGTTTCTAAAACGTTTTTATAACAAAAACCAATTTTTTATAAAAAAACAGACTTTATGTTATTTTTATATTTTCAGGAAGGATCTTGAGTTTTTATGTTTCTGGATTGCCTTTCCAAAGCATATTAAAAATAGCTTTCATATAATCAGCAATAGTCGCGTTTTCGATGATGATTCCAATTACACTGGGCTCCGTAAAATTAATGAATGCGACCTTATCTGCAAAAATATTTATTTCTATTCTAAAAGAAAATTCACCATTATTAAAGAAACGGCTCTTCCTCAGTTGCGGCTCCGAACATCTATACAAAGTTTTGGAAATCTCATTGCTAGGGGCAAGAATACGTGTAGGAATACCAGCTTTTATTCGCTTCTTCACAAATTGAGGGTAATGATTTGGAAGAAGAGAGATCAAATCACTACCTGAAGAAATGACGGCGATTTCATAATCCTGCCCCATTAAACGCTTACTTGTCAGCAAAATATCATTATAGATACTTTCTACAGCGTCACGGCCTTCGTAAAACTTTATATTCGGAACCCCACCGTGCCCTATCACCCCCAATAAGGATGGAATAAAATCCTTGAATTCTGTAATTTTGTCTTCGACACTATGCGCGATTTTACTTGGATCTTCAGCGCAATAGACCCACCGCGCACCCTGTTTATAACGTGTTATATATCTTTGTTTTCTGAGGCGTAATAAAATTAGATCCACTGTACTGCGCTTTAAATCGGTCATAGACACAACTTCATGTACCAACATCCCAAGAGGCTTTTGTAAACAAGCTATATAAACTTTGGCTTCGTTCTCTTTCAAGCCTAATTCTGTTAAAAATGTTTGTGCTTTATTCAACATGAAACAAAAGTAACATAAAGTCTGTTATTTTTTAATAAAATTTTTTTTCAAGTATTGTCGCCTTCTTTTAAACAGTTTGCGTATATAGGAATAAATGGCACATGACTAAAATTTTTTTATCGAGTTATTTGACATTATTGATGATCGTCGACCCTTTAGGCTCTGCCGGAGCGTATATAGGTATGACCGACAGTTTGGATGATCGGAAACGTTACAAAATTGCTATAAAAGCATGTATCATTGCGGCGATGATACTGATTATTAGCGCGAGCATAGGAATATTAGCTCTAAATTTAATTAAAGAGCATGTTATTTTTCTCTATTTTGCGAGCGGGATTTTAATAGCTGTTACTGCTTGCAAACTATTGATATACAGTGACAAAGACAAATTCATTAATATTAATAAAATTGCATATTACCCGCTTTGTATACCTCTTTTAGCAGGCCCTGCGTGTATTATCAGTGCAATATTATTGATAAGCGAAACAAGTACGCTCGGCGAAAAACTAACGGTTATGTGCGCAATTGTCCTTTCAGAGGTGTCTGCATTAATCGCTATGGTTATGATGGTTCGATTCAGAAGATATATAAAATACGTTAGTTCTGCACATTTGCGTATTTTTTCAGCAACAATCTTATTTGGAATTGCGTTCCATATGTTTACAAAAAGTATCTGAAATAAGTAATATTACCCTATAATTTGACATCATTGATATCATTGGATACAATGTAATCATGAGGAGTTTTTATCATGGCTAATATTACTATTCGTGATCTACCCGATCAGACTAAAGAAATTTTGAGAGTGCAAGCTGCAAAATCCGGTATATCTCTTGAAGCTTATGCTCGTTATATTTTGCAAACAGTATCGGCTTCAGAAAGCCTTGTTCAGCCCAGAATCCTTGATCTTGCAGGGAAATATTTTGGGACGAAAAATGGCATTGATCTTGCGCTGCCTGAGCGTAATTCAAAACGTGGCCAAGTGGAATTTGATTGATGATTATACTGGATACAAACGTATTATCAGAGCTTATGCGTGCTAGCCCTGAAGCTAAAGTTTTAAAGTGGATTGAAGGGAAAAAGGCTACAAATTTGGTCATTACATCTATTGGCGTGGCCGAGGTTCAAAGGGGTATTTTAAGGCTTCCGAAAGGAAAAAAGAGAAATACACTTCACGAAAATTTTAAGGAATTTGTAGAAAGTGCATTTGCGGGACGTATTCTTCCTTTTGATGAACGTGCTGCTTATTTATATGGTGAAATTGCGTCAGATAGAGAAAAGGCAGGCTTTAATACAGATGCCATAGATTTGATGATTGCGGCGATTGCCAAGAATTATAATGCTACGATAGCAACAAGAAATGTCAAAGATTTCAAGGATTGTGGTGTGAAGTTAATTAACCCGTGGGATTAAATAGGATTACCATGAAAGAAAAACGAATGGATTGTTTCCCATAAGTAATATTATTATGCCATCTATTGACATTTGTTGTCATGATTGTTACCATATATGATATAACGTTTTAATCGAATGAGGTAAACAATATGACTTCTATGAATGTTTCATTGCCAGACCAAATGAAGAGTTGGGTCGAAAGCAAAATTGATGCGGGTATATATCATAACGCTAGTGAGTATATCAGGGATTTAATCCGTAAAGATCAGGCTGAAACAGAAAAAACGCAAGCGTTTCGTGCCGCAATCGAAATTGGACGTAATAGCGGTATTGATGAACGTTCCGTAGATGAAATATTTGCCTCGGCTAAAACAAAAGCTAAAAAATCATAATGAGAAATCTACAATTTTTACAACAGGCTTCTCGTGATATTGACGAGATTTATCTCTATGGCCTTATAAATTTTGGTGAAGATCAGGCTGATCTGTATTCCGAGAAAATGAAGAGTCTTATTTTTGAAACGCTTTGCCGTAACCCAGAAATCGGGCGGTTAGACACTAGGGTAAATCCTGCAGTCCGGCGTTTTGATTTTGAAAGCCATGTTATATTCTACGATGTAACAGAAACAGAAATTGTCATAGTTAGAATACTTCATGGTAGTATGGATTTTGTGAAGCATTTATCATCATAATACCTAATAATAAGAATTAATTCCCATAAGATACATTATCACACAAGAGTTAGTGCCCTGGTGGAATCTAAAATGAAGTGCGACTTTCGTTAATTTATGCCAGACCGAAGATCAAATCAGACTACTTTTACAAATAAATCCACGCGCTTCTGGCCAGCATAAAGCCCCCTATTATGAGGTAAAGATTACCCAGTAGAGTCGGTTGGGTAGTGCTGCAAAGTTTAAAAATTAGATGGATAATCTTATTTTGAGATGGAAATATTTCCTATTTTTTGAATTACAGCTACTTCTTTTATAGATGATTTTTTATCAGCGGGCGCAGCGACCAAATCACCAATTTTACTATACATCCCAAATATTTCTCCATCTTTGACAACATTAGTAGTCGGATATACATTTCCAAAATCATAAGTACTTGTGATTTGAGCTGATTGCCAATCATCTGTGCTATAGAGTGCAAAGGCGGCATTCTGATCTACCCCGGATGCACGGTTAGCAACTACTACTATTTCTTTGTTGTTTATGAGCGTCACACCATCGAGGCCGAAAATCTTTTTAGGCAGTTTTACTTCACTGAATTTTTCAGGATTTTGGGCTGGTACCTTGAATAATCGCCCATCGCTTTTTTTAGCAACTATAAAATATCCGTTCGGGTGGTAGACAATACCGTTCAGATTGATGCCCTCTCCTCTAAATTCTTCGCTTTGGAAAAATATAGAAGCCTTCCCTTCCGGAGTAACTTTATAAATGGCGGGTGAAAAACTATCTGTCACATATACATTTCCAGTATTATCCATTGTAATACCATTTGCCAAATGTGGCATTTCAGGCAACAAACTACCAAGATCAATGAAATCAATCGCCTCACCTGTTTCTAGATTATAGATCCCTATACCTGCAAGTTTTTTAATATTTTCTGGTATTTTAACACTCGCACCCAAGTTTGCAGTGGCCACATATAATCTATTACGGACAAGATCAAGTTGAATTCCGAGTGCAGAAACAAGGCGATCATCTTTGACCAGAAGCTGGGCGTTTCCATTGTAATCAATTTCATAAACTGCTCCTTCACGGAAAGAACCGACAACGAATTTTTTAGTTAGCTCATTATATTTTATGTCTTCAGGAAATAGCGCAGGTTTTGATATTTGTATTTGTTCCTCTATAGACTGCTCCAATTTAACAGTTTGCGCGTAAGACATATCAGTATTTACGATGAATACACTCGATACGAGAGCTAACATTATTGTATATTTCATAAAATTTCCTTGTAGATTACATTTTGCTATTATGTATTCGCCATGATCCCACTAAAAGTTACTAAATAATGCGGAGATGTCTTCAGGAAAACTTGTTCTCCATGATTTTTGTTTCCATATAGCTATATTATCACACATGTATTTTAGGAGTATATTCCTTTAAATTTAGCCCTACTCTTTGTTTAGCAATAGAAACCAAAACATAAAATATATTGACTACCTAATGGTAGGTAGCTTACTATAAGGATGAGGTCAAGTTTACAAAAAGGATAAACAAAATGCAAAACGCTGATATTTTCTGGTTAACCCTAACAATTCTTATGACATCTTTATTCTGGGTCCCTTACATCATAAATCGCCTGATAGAACTTAGCCCGTTAAATGCCCTCATGTATCGAGAAGTAGATCCAAAACCCAATGCAAGTTGGGCAAACAGAATGGCACATGCTCACAAGAACGCTGTTGAAAATATAGTAATCTATGCACCACTCGTACTTATAATAATCCACCTAGGTATAACGAGTGAATCCACAGCCTTAGCAGGGATGATTTATTTCTTTGCCAGAGCAGCACACTACATTGTGTATACACTTGGAATACCTTTTATGAGAACTATAACATTCAGCATAGCTTTTTGTTGCCAATTATTTCTTTCAATTACAATACTAGGAGCTCTGTAAAATGTTACCACCAGTTCTTGAATTAACAATAGGATTGTTTTTGATCACATTATCGATTTTAATATTCTTAAGACATAAAATGATCTGGGAAAGATATATTGAGAATTATAAACCACGTAAATCTCGTATCCTTAATTCCCTTCTAAAACCCTATAACTTTGTTTATTATGCAAATCTGTATGGTGTAGCACCAGCCTTTATGATTCTTGGCGCCATAATAATTTATAAAAATGCAGAGATTTATCTTTGAATAATAAAATTGAAATAAGTACAAAAGAGAAAATTCTAGATGTCGCGTTAGAGACCATTCAAAAATGCGGCTTCAGTGAAATGACATTGCAAAATATTGCCGAACAGGTCGGTATTAAAAAACCAAGCATCCTTTATCATTTTCCTAGTAAAAATGCGATCGGCGTAGCCGTTGTAAAGCGCTATCATGAGTATTTCAAAAATGCTATGAAGCAGGCTATGGCAGATAATACAAAAACACCGTGGGAAGTTTTAGATCTTTACTTTACACCATTCAGGCAATATTCAAAGCAAGCTGATCGTGTTTGCTTATGCGGAGTTTTAGCTTCTGAATATGAGAGCTTACCAGAGGAAATAAAGAATATCGTCAATGAATTCTTCCAATGGCACCATGAATGGATAGAAACCCTTTTAGAACACGGGCAAAAAGAAAAGGTTTTTTCTTTTTTACATTCTAAAAAAGATCTCGCAGCTATGTTTTTTAGCGCATTACAGGGTGGACTACTTTCCGCGCGCGTATCAAATAACCCCGGTGAAATTGAAAATATTATCAACGCAATTCAAAATACGCTTAAAAGCGACCACTAGAGCATGCCGTTGTATAATATAAAGCAGAGAGGGATATATCAGGTTTCGAGTAGAACATTATTATACTGTACAGTTTGAGTTTTCTATATCCCTAGTTCATAGCTGAAAGGCGACAAACAATGCAGTAGTCAGACAAAAGTTAATTGCGTTTAGTTTCCGTAATCGAGGTTATCGCGCATTTTTACGAAATTTTTATCTCAGAATGATCATAGGTATATCGGTGGAGCAAGAAACTATAGTAAATTATAAGTCCCCTACTTTATACTACACCCTACTTTCAATTTTTTGCGGCATTAGTTGATAACCCATGGCTTGCATAATGGCATTTATATTTTCCAGTCTTGGGTTTCCTTTATTGGACAGCGCCTTTTGTAAGCCTTGGCGTGTTATGCCAACAGCTTCAGCTATATCTGAAATCCCTTTAACTTTTGCAATAATGCGTAGAGATGCAAGTAATGATGCTGTATCATTATCTTGTGCGTACTCTGCAAAGAGTTCGGTTATATATGTATCAATCTCTTCAGGATTGTTCTGAAAATATTCGGCTTCAATATCATTGAGGCTTCTAAAATTATTCTTTGTCATTGTCTGTGTACTCCTTCCAGCAGAGCTTAGCGAATTTAATATCTTTGCTTTGGCTTCCTTTGTCGCCGCCACAAATAACGATTATGATATTCTCGGCATCTTCTCCAAAATAAACACGATACCCGGAGCCGAAAAACATTCTCAATTCTGAAAGCCCCTCCCCGATCGGTTCACAATCACCATAGTTGCCTTGTTCAAGTCTTCTCAGGCGGGTCAGAATTCTACGACGGCTAGATTTGTCGCGTAGCTTATTGAGCCATTCAGTGAAGGGTTCTTTTCCTTCTTTATCACGGTAGATAATAATTTCTTTTGGTTGTACCGCCTGTGCCATATCTGAGCCTTATATATTTGCATTATATCACCGCAAACTATAGTTTGCAACATTGTTCGGTGTGATTTTTGTTTTTCACTTTGTATTACAACGTAAATATAACAAAATACTGGATTTATTATAGGCTAACATTGCCTAACCCCCTACCCTAACAGCCGTTTGAAAAACCCCTTAGATTTCTCTTCTTTTAAGGCTTGTTCTTTTGTCGTCACCATTTTTTTTAATTTTCTATTTTCTTCTTCGAGCTTGAGCGCTTTATCTTCTATTTCCTTGGCTGACTTTTCTTGGTTAGCTATACGCTCTTCGAGAGCTTTCAACCCTTTTTCCCAGTCCCCTGCTCCTTTACTAGATTGATTCTCCAGTAAAAGCGTTATTCTCTTTGACTGGTCTTTCTGATCTTGTAAATCCTCACGAATCTCTGATTTTTCTTCTTCAAGCCGTTTTATAGTTTTATCTTTTTCTTCCAGTAGCTTATCCCGTTCGGCTAACAGTAAGTCTAACACTTCTTTATTAACCCCTGAGCTAACACTTTTTTTGCCGTTAGTTAGTGTTAAAGATGAACTGTTATCTAACGGGTTAGCTTCCTGTTTCTTGGGATAAACCCTAAAGAGTTCGGCAGGGTCAATTTCATAAACCCCACTATCATTCTTACTGGCCGAAAGTCTACCTTTTTTAATGGCAGCGGATAAGGATGGTTTAGAAATTCCTGCTTCTTTAGCAGCTTGCCCTAGTGTAAGTTTCATGGTGTTAACCTTTGTAAATATTGCTAGTAAGTTACCACTGTTAGCCAATTAAAACATTTTGACAAGCTAACAGCCTTACAGTATTAGTTAATAGCGTTGTATTACAGTTGTACACAGATTCGCTTACTAGATACTAACAGGCTATTTGACGTATAACTAGAATCACAGCGTAATTATCCCCACGGTTTCGGATCAAACGAAGCTAAATCAAATAAATTCAGAGGAGAGGCAATAAGACTTCTAGTCTCAATATACTAAAAAACCGCCGTTGGCGCGGCGGTCTTTAAAATTGGAGCAGTACTCCTAATCTCGTAAAATTATAGTACTGCTCTGTGATTATTCATGCAAGTCAAATATGATTCTGCAACCGAATTTTGCATGCTTATTCACATGAGATAACAGAAGGCGCGCTTATAAATGTACTATGCAATATATTACACAAAACACGACACCATCTAAACACTATCACAAGAGCAGAGGAGGGCGCTCAGGTTCTTCAGCCCTTCGTCATTCCATTGAACAGTGTGAGGACTTCACAGGATTAGAGGCTAACGTGAACCGTTATGATCTTCTCTTGCTGGTTAAACGCATAGGGAAGAAGTCCGGCTTCACCCCACGGATGATTTCATTGCTTGATTATTATATGAGCTTCACAAGAGATTGTGACTGGGAGCAGGGAAGTTCTCCTATCATCTATCAGTCCCTTTCAAAGACAGCATTAGATAACGGCGTTACAGAACGCCAAATACAAAAATTAGAAAAGGCACTGTTCGAAGCAGGGGCACTAACATGGCACGATAGTGGCAATCATCGCCGCTACGGCAGACGTGATGATAAGACAGGTCGCATTCTATACGCTTACGGCGTTGACCTAACACCTCTGGCTTACATGAAAGAACAACTCGAAGAGAAGCTCCAAGAAAAACGCATGTACGACGAAGCATGGATGGAGACTAAAAGACAAATATCATTCTATCGCGGCCAAATCCGCACCATGATGAGTGAAATGGAAATATCCATGGAAGAGGAGGGGACAGATTACACCAGTGAACTCATTGACTTCCAAAAGGCATATGAGCCTATATCCATTCAGATCAGAACTTCATTAAAGCTGGATCGCACCAGAGAGCTGCTTGCAAAACATAAGGAATTATATGAAACGGCACGATTCATATTAGGTTCACATGTTGATTCTAAGTTATTGAAAGAGAGTCAAAAAACAAATAAAGGTTCATCCGGAAGCGAACCAGAGTTCATTCACTATAATTCTACAATAAAGAAACAATCTAATAAATTAGATACAAATAGAGCTGAAGCTCAAAGCTTTCAAAAAAGCAGTAATAATGAAATTTTGGGACAAGAGATGAAAGCCGACAGGCTAGAAGTAATCGAAGAAAATGAAGAAAAAGCCCTCATCCTCAAAACAGGATTACAGCACATTACGCTCAAACAAGCCCTCAATGCTTCCAGTGAAAAGTTCAGAGATCACATGCCAATGGAAGAGCGTCCCATGAACTGGAATGATTTTGTTGAGGCAGCCTACCGAATGAAGGGCGAGCTTATGATCTCTCAAGCTTCATGGGCGAAGGCCTGTGGTTTGTTAGGCCGATCAGGTGCAGCAATTTGTTTACTTCTAACCGATCAAGCGCAGCAAAGAGATATTAAACCCGTTGAAAAGACTGGCGCATATTTCAATGCGATGATTAACCGCGCGAAAGAGGGAGAACTTCATCTGCACAAGTCAATCTTTGGGATATTGCAGAAAGAATTTGGAGACATGGACGCTGCATAAGGCTAAATAGGCTTATGTCCGAGGAATATTGGTTCACTGTCTTTTGTTAATTTAAGCGCGTAGACAGATATATATCGATTAGGCTTTTCAATACACCATTCTTTGAGTTTTAAGCTAATGCTTGGTGTTTGAAACGGACTGTCTTCTACAATTGTTTTATGATCTTTCAAATCATAGGCCTGTAAATCAGATGTAAAACACTCGTCTATTAAGTCTGATAACGTTTTCATGTATTTCTGAGCTGTCTTATCTTCTGTCTGAAATTCCGTATATATTTTATATTCATTATGATTTTGAACCTCGAAAGATAGTTTTTCACCGCTTAGATCATATTTGTCGTCTAGATGGTTTTTGCCTGTGAGGTCAGTGGTAAAGCGTGATGATTTATTGAAGTTAAAGAAAAAAGGGAATTCTGACGTAATTTTTGTATTCAGAATATCAAATTTATCATTTCCAATACCAATTGTTGTATATGTGTCATCATCCATTAGGAATGCGACTTGTCTATTTTTACAAGACTTATAAGCGCTGTCCCACTGTGTCTGAATTAACGCTACTGAGGGGAATGCTTTTTGAACTGTATCAAGAAATTCATCTGCGTCGTTTCTTAGGAGTGTTCTGTGATTACTTACCCAGTATGTGGTTTTGCCAGAAAGGTCAATATATCGAGCAGACCCTTTTTTCGCTTGTTCTAATTTTTTATAGGGGTGATCGATTTTTTCTCCATTTACTGTTAGTCCTAAAATATCACAGATCTGTTCAGAAAATATGTCTGTTGTTCCGAATGGTGCTATTGGTTTTTTAATTATTTCTTCTGGTTCATTAGCCCCATGCTTTGTAACGCTTACCGTTAACCAGCCACTACTAAATCGTATATCAATAAAGTGTCCGTCTGTGGTTGTCGCATGATGGTTTCTCGATCCAAATTCGACGGGAAGTTCTTTTAAATCCCAGTTAAGGGAGGGGATGTCTGGACGTGAATAAAACATAGGTACAATGTAATTGTGGTGCTTAGAAAATGAAAGAGTTAAAAATCTAATTGGAGCTTTTCTTTTTTTCTCTTCTTTATGTTTTTGCCTTCTAATTTCAGCCTCAGTTTTAGGAAGGGGTTCGAGATCGAATAGGGCGCGTTCTTTGTCTCCAATCACATATTCATCAATGAGAGAAGCTAGCTTTTTGGCAAATGAGGAGCGTGGGTTTTTCTTCGAGTGTTTTCTTTTTGTCGTTCATGTCAGAATCGAAAAATTATGGTGGTTGCAAATATAGCACGAAACGGGGTAAAATTCTAGGGAGGCCATCCGTTCAAAAATAATTGAATGGCGCACTTATACAAAGTAACAATTAACTGCGTTAATTTTATACTTTGTGTGCGGTCTTAATTCCTGCGGAGGCCGAACGGCTTAGCTGTTGCCCCCGTGGGGCAAATGAGAG
>CAXBFT010000046.1:0-12581 GCA_963974945.1 uncultured Alphaproteobacteria bacterium | reverse complement strand
TTGTACCAATATTACAATGCGGCTTATTCCGCTGAAATTTTTCCTTACCCATAACATATGCTCCTTATATTTTTAAACGTGCCGCCCGCGGCATTAAAACCAATGCTTTGATGTAGGAAAACCAAGGCATAATGTCAATGGGTTTTTGATATAATTTAAGATCAAACACATTATTTTTTTACCACGTAATATTGTAGAGGGTGCTCATGTCATGAATGGATAATCGGTATACCCTTCGGCTCCGCCAGCGTAGAAGCTGTCTGATCTTGGTTCGTTTAATGGTGCATTCACGGCAAAGCGTTCGGGCAAGTCCGGATTGGCTATGAATTGCTTTCCAAAGGCAATCGCATCTGCATTGCCCTTTTTTATTGTGTCCTCTGCGCTTTCCCTTGTGAAGGATTCGTTCGAGATGAACAGACCACCAAATTCTTTTTTAAGAATAGGGGAGATACTATCTTCCGCCTCATGTTCACGTGTGAAGATAAATCCAATATCGCGCTTTCCAAGCTCACGCGCGACATAAGAGAATGTCTCCAATCTCGTGCTGTCACCCATATCGTGCGCGTCCATACGCGGCGCTAAATGCATGCCAACGCGTTTTTTATCCCAAACATCAAGCACCGCATCGGTGATGTCCAAGATAAGGCGTGCGCGGTTTTCAATGGATCCGCCATAAATGTCATCACGTTTATTGGTACTGTCTTGAAGGAATTGATCAAGAAGATAACCATTTGCGCCATGTATTTCCACGCCATCAAAGCCTGCCTTTTTGGCGTTTTTTGCACCTTTTTTAAAGGCAGTAATAATGTCTTTAATCTCTGCAATTTCAAGGGCGCGTGGCGTTGGGTATTCCGTGACAGGGCGCATTAGGCTGACATGGCCTTCGGGCTTTATGGCGCTGGGTGCGAGTGGTGTTTGACCGTCTAAAAACTGATTATGGGATATGCGCCCGACATGCCAGAGCTGTATAAAGATCAGCCCGCCTTTATCGTGAACGGCTTTTGTGACCTTCTTCCATCCCTCGACTTGTTCATCTGACCATATGCCCGGTGTATGCGCATAGCCTGCGCCCATGGGGTCGATGATTGTGGCTTCTGTCAGAATTAATCCGGCTGATGCGCGTTGTCCGTAATATTGCGCCATTAAATCATTTGGAACACGGCCTTCATTATCTGCGCGGCTTCTTGTTAAGGGGGCCATAATGATACGGTTCTTTAAGGTGAGGTCGCCAAGTGTGAGTGGTTCGAATAAGTGGGCCATGAATTTTTCCTTTATTTCTATAGTTCGGTATTAATGAACTATAGAAATGTTCTTTTGTCAAATTAAAAAGAATGCTACACTCATCCCATGAGGCCGATGACACATCCAAATTTAGAAGATATAACACTTGAGGGTATATTTTATGCGCTGAGTGATAAAACCAGATTGCGTATTATCGCAAATTTGTACAAGGAAAAAAGCATTACATTGAATTGTATGCAGGCGATGTGCGGGATCGATAATATTCCAGCATCAACGACATCACATCATTTCAGAGTATTGCGTGAATGTGGCATTATTCGATCCGTGCGTGAAGGTAAGGAATGCCACAGCCAATTACGCCTTGATGAGTTGGATCAAAAATTCCCTGGATTATTGCAAATGACAATGAATAATTGGAGCGAGTGACCGGGATCGAACCGGCATATACAGCTTGGAAGGCTGTCGTTCTACCATTGAACTACACTCGCATCTTCAAGATCGTGACTATGGATTATCGACTTTTGATCTAAAAATCAATAGTCATGATGAGGATTTTTAAATTTTAGGTGATTTTATGCGTCACTTTCAACCGTTTCAATAAAATCAGGAGAAATTTTGATGAGGCGTTGTTTATATAAGCTTCCTATGGCGCGTTTAAAATTTTTCTTGCTGACCTCCAGAAGGTCGTAAATTTCCTCTGGCGAGCTTTTATCTGAAAGTTTGATCCGTCCGCCTTCTTGCTTCAGCAGATTTAAAATATGCTCTTCCAATTTATCTCTGGTGCTGCTGTCTAATGCATTTACATTTAGGTCGATTTTACCGTCTTCACGAATTTTCTTAACCCAGCCCTTCATCTTTGTTCCTAATTCCAAAGGCTGTGAGAGTTCAACATGGTAGATCAGGCCAAGTTGTTTGTTGTTGATCACCGCCTTAAATCCCAATTCATTTTTATCCGCGATCAATAAATCGACCGCGTCGCCCTTACGCAAATCTCCTTGAAATTCATTCAAATGGTGATAGAGCATCGAGCTGGCGATGGGGCGGCCTTTTTTATCTGCATAAACATACACGACACAAAAATCGCCTTCATCAACATAATAGGCTTGCTCGGATTGCGGCAGGAACAAATCTTTCGGCAAACCCCAATTCAAAAATGCCCCGCTGTCATTGACGCTGATCACTTCTAAATTGGCGCATTCACCAATCTGCGCATAGGATTTTTTCATGGTGGCAACAATATCATCATTAACGTTGGGATAGATAAATGCCTCTATTTCATCACCAATTTGTAGGTCATCGGGCGCATCGTAAAGAGGCAAGGGGCCGTAATCTGCACCATCAATCATGGCATTATTCGGATCGGATTCAATAATGCGAAAAAGATGCGTTTGGTAAAGTTGGGGCATAGGTGGCTATCCGTTTATAAGTGTAGAAAACAATTTCAATGCACTGCATATCATATAATTGCAATTATATTGATTCTTTTCCCTATTCTTATGCTTTACAAAAAGCGATAATATGGTGTAGAACACTCGGTATCAAGCGTTCAGCCTAGTAGGCATGTACATTGATATTAATGAATAAAGGGGTATAGCTCAGTTGGTAGAGCATCGGATTCCAAATCCGACGGTCGTGGGTTCAAGTCCTACTGCCCCTGCCATTATTCATAGCTTGATGCATTTAAGGCGCTATAACTTTAGACCTTAATTAATTGAAGAAGCACTCCATGAAAATTATTCGATACTTCTTATTATCTGTATTGCTCTGCGTGAGTGGTGCTTTTTATTTTTATCAATCGAACCTCAACCCATTCATTAAACCACAAACGCTCGTAACAAAACAGTATGAGCCATTTATCTCACCTGCACGTTACAACCGAAAATACGTTGAAAATGAGAATGGGCAGCATAAACACAATTTTCGCGCAAACGGTGTTTTACGAGAATATAACGTCTACATGCCAGAAAATCTCGGGGGTGGTCTCCATCCTGCTGTTTTTCTGTTCCATGGGGGGCAGAGGACTGGCGCATCAATGATAGAGCGTTGGAAATCGCTCGCAGATAAGAAAAAATTTATCATAATAGCACCACACGGACTTCGAGGTATGTGGAACGAGCACAATGATGCCACCTATTTAATTCCGGCCTTGATCAAGGCCGCCTCATCGAAATACCCAATTGATCAGAACTATATGTTTATGTTTGGGCATTCTGCAGGTGGAAATTTAGTGAATTATTCCAGCATCCTTTACCCTGATTTATTCAAAGGAGCGGCCATACATGCAGGAGCGATTCACGAAACAAGATTACCCAAAGAAGCTGCAGCGCATAAAATGCCCATAATATATATCAATGGTACAAATGATGCGTTATTTAGTGTCTCACACGTTACAGAATCAGCCCAAGCTATGGCCACGCGTGGCCATTACACAGAGCTCATCCTTATCACGAATCACACTCATTGGTACTACGATTTAGCCCCACAAATTAATGCCATTGCTTGGGAGTTTTTTGAAAAGAAAATCTTCAAGCCTTAAGCTAAAAAGAACGCTATGAATACATTATAAATAGGCCGTATTTAAGAAATTTATTTGTAATAATTAGTTCCAATACAATCAGTTATTCCCTGCCATTATTCATAGTTAGTTATGTTTGACCTCGTTACGGCCTTGGTGTCGTAAGATGCTTTATGACTTGTTTGGCATTGCTCAAATCTATTCAATATTGCCATAAATGACGGATATCTTGTTTTTTTTGATTGGCCATGCTATTCAACAGGGCATGGTGCGACGCACAAAATAAAAAATGAAAAGGAGAAGTTTGTTATTACCGACCTCAATAAGGATCAGGTTTATGTTCTCGCTACAGATTTGGACGGAACATTTTTAGAAAGTACAGATAGACAAAAAGATAAGCTCTATGAGTTTATAAGAGATAACCCCAATATTATTTTGGTGTTCGTTACAGGGCGCAATACTGAAATTATCCTTCCGATTTTGGATGATATGTTTATTCCCAACCCCCATTTCATTATTGGGGATGTCGGAGCCACAGTGGTTAATGGTCAAACATTAGAGCATGTGCAGCCCTTACAAAATCATATTTCATCAAGATGGCATAAAACCGTTGCCGATATTATGGACATCACCGATATTAAAACCCTTGAAAGGCAAGAGCAGCCGCAAGAACGCAGAATGTCATTTTATGTGAGCTCTGATCAGATGCCTGATGATCTTATATCAACGCTTAAAACGCGCAATTGTGATGTTTTGTACTCTAATGATATTTATTTGGATATTTTACCTAAAGGCATAAATAAGGGCGCGACGCTCAAAGCTCTTATTGACCATCTTGGTATTGACCATGATCGCGTTATGGTGGCGGGTGATACAATGAATGATTTAAGCATGTATCAGGCAGGATATAAGGGCGTTGTTCTCAATAACTCCGAAGCGCCTCTAAAAGAAGCGGCCAAAGATATAGAGCGTGCATATTTCTCTCAGGGCAATGGAACAGACGGTATCTTAGAAGCCCTCAATCATTTCGGTATGGCGCAAAAAGACGTGTCTGCACCAGAGGCGGTTGAGTATGGCGATTCAGATTTGGTGATGGTTTACCATCGACTGCCGTATCAAGAAGTTGAGGAAAACGGCAAAACGCTGCAAAAAAAGCATAGCAGCCCCAATGGTATTCTTCCGACATTGCTTGGTTTTTTTAGTGAAAAGCAAAAAGGATCTTGGATTGCGTGGTCTTTTTCAGATACGCGAAACCCTGAGAACTTTGAAGAGCATGTTGTTGTTGATAAGGAAAAATACGAAAACCTGAAAGTTTGCCGTATTCCATTGACCCGAAAAGATGTTGAGATTTTTTATGAGGTCTTTTCAAAGGAATCATTCTGGCTCTTGCTGCATTCTTTTCATGAGCGCGTGGTCTTTAGCCATGAACATTGGGATCATTTCTTGGAAATAAACCGCATATTTGCAGAAAAAGCGGCGCAAGAGGCAGCGAAAGATGCTGTGGTATGGATACATGATTATAATTTATGGATGGTGCCGGAGTACCTAAGACAGCTTAGGCCAGACGTAAAGATCGCCTTTTATCATCATACCCCGTTTCCATCGGCTGATATTTTCAACATGATGCCGTGGAAACGTGAGATCGTGCATTCATTATTACAATGCGATTATGTCGGTTTTCATATTCCGCAATATGTTGATAATTTTGTGAATGTCATACGATCAAATTATAAGATTAAAGTTAATGAGCGCGTTCATGCTATGCCGAGATTTAAATCATATGGTTGTGCTATTGGTGTTGATCATTATGTATCCTCTCTCACGACCGAGCTTAATACCATTTGTATGGGCGCGCACCCCGTTGGTATTAATTGCAAACACATAGATGACCTTGTGAATTCAGATAAGGTTCGAGCTTTATATGAAAAGATTAAAGAGGAGATAGGCCACAAAAAATGTATCTTATCGATTGAGCGTACGGATTACACAAAGGGCCCTGTTGAAAAGCTTTTGGCATATGAAAAATTCCTAACGGATTATCCGGATCAACATGAAAAAGTTGCGTTGATTATGGTGTGTACGCCGCCGGCAAAAGGCATGAAAATCTATGAAGAAATTGCGCAGGATATTGCATATCATGTCGGTTTGATCAATGGGCGTTTTGGAACCTATGACTGGACACCGATCCATTATGTGAATCGTATGATTCCTTTTGAGGATGTGGTCGCCTATTACAAGGCCGCTGATATCGGTTGGGTGACGCCTTTGCGCGATGGATTGAACTTGGTGGCAAAGGAATATGTGATTGCGCAACATGCTGCGGGTCGGATGAATGGTGCCTTGGTACTTTCTGAATTTGCAGGCGCGGCGGTGGAGCTTCATGGCGCGTATCTAACCAACCCTTATGATAAAGATGACATGTCCAAAACGCTTTATCGGGCGTTAAATGCACCTTTAGAGGATAAGGGGGCGCGTATAAACAGGATGTCGAATATTATCAGGACCTATGACGTTAATGAATGGGGTAGAGATTTCTTAGAGCACGTCCAGAATACTCGTGTTGAATCAAGTGGTTATTTGAAAACAGCATAAAATATCCAAAGGAAGATGCCGTGCTCTCTATTTTTACAGATAGCAATTAATCCAATTAAATAAATAACATCAAAGATGACTTTTATTTTTTCGTTTTGTTTTTTCTATATATATGCCCATATTACGCACTGAATATAGCCAAACGGGCGTTACTATTAGTGATAACGCGATAATCGAGACTACAAATTTATAACCCTCAGGTAAAATTGCGCCAACAGATAGGCCCAGTGCCGCCAATACAAAAGAAAATTCACCTATTTGCCCCAAAGAGGCACCCATAATAAAAGAATTTTTCCTTGAAAAACCTAACCTTTTTAATAGGTAAATATTTACAATTGTTTTTACTCCCATGGCTAATAAAAGAAGAAGCATGACGACAGAAAAATTATTGAATAAGAACTCAATATCCAAAAGCAACCCAATGGAGAGGAAAAAAACCATCATTAGAACTTCGAAGATGGGCCTAATATTAGCCTCATAAGCGGCGTGTTTTGACGTGTTTCCCAAAATTAAGCCCGCTAAGAAAGCACCATAAGCAGTAGATATCCCAATTAATCCTGAGAGAGCAGCAGCAGAGAAGCATAAGGCTAACCCAGTTACTGCACTTTGATTTTCAACGGGGATACGATCAATTATTTTCGTGAAAAACTGAGGGTATTTATTTAATGAATATATTAAGGCTGCCATAAAACTGAGTGCAAATACAAGTTTGGTAATATCAAATACATTGAAATTATCGCCACCTAAACCGTTTACAATCAATAGCATTGGAATAACCGCAATATCCTGTGCAATTAAAATACCTATGGTGCTACGCCCTAAATGCGTGTTCAATTCTCCCCTATCTTTTAATAGCTGAATGGCCACTGCCGTACTACTTAATGATAGCGCAAATCCTAACAGTAAAATTCTAGCTAAGGGCCAATCAAGGAGTTGCCCAAGCGCAAACATAGATAATAAAGAAATAGTTATTTGTGAGCATGCAACAATGATCGCTGCCTTATAAACAGGCGCGAATTTCTTTAAATCAAGTTCTATTCCTACGATAAATAATAGTAGTAAAATTCCAAATTCGGCAAAAACTTGAACTTGCTTTTCATCATGAATGATACCAAAAACAGATGGTCCAACTAAAAAGCCAACCACAATATACCCCACCAATACCGGCTGTTTTAAACGGTTCAAAACCGTTCCGCCAAGAAAGGCCGCAGCAAGGATAAGGGCAAGTTCTGTAAGTGTATTATCGTGTTCCAAGGTCGATCTCTTCCCTTTTATTCTGCTATAAAGCAGAAGGTTTTTTCAGTAGGTGGATTATCTGTTCTTCCTGATAGCTTTGCGGGCGCATAAATCTGGTTTTTACACCCTTACCGATTTCTTGAACTGGTTCTAACCGTGTGCGCGTTGCGAGAATGCCTACAGGGGCATTGATGACATTGGCAGAGGTGTAGAGCGCCTGTGTTATCCTGAACGATTTCTCACTTAATGCGATGTCGGGCGCGGAATCAAATTGACGGGCGCGGTAACATTCGATGACGCGTGCAAATTCTGCCCCCATATCACGTAGCCCAACCTGTATCGACAGATCAGGCCATAATTTTTTAAGGGCATCGCCATGACGCATCGTGCTTTTAGGCTTTTGTCCTGAAACCATTTGATAGGTTAGCTTTTCGGCCCTCAAAAAATATTCTTCTAAGAAGGCCAGTGTCGTTTTAGGTTTGTTTGAATATGGCTGTGATGAATGCACAAATTTTTCTGCGAGCTTTTTAACTTTTCTTGCAGATGGCCGTTCTTGTCCGGTGAGTAACGGCCACGCAATATCAAAATTCGCCATAGCCACCGCATTGATGGTAGAGCGGGCGGCATCACGGTGGATTTTATGGGCGCGGTAAAGATGATGAAGCGGTTCGCCATATTTCTTTGGGTTCATACAGGTCAAGCCATGCGTTTGCACCGCTTCCATTGCCTCGACAAGGCCGAGAACAGAAAAAACAGGCAGGCATGCATGCGCGGTTAATCGTTCACCTGAAATTGCGCGTCCGGCCAAGGCCTTCGGATTTTCTCCCTTGGCTTGTGCAGGCGTTATTCCAGGTATAATGGGTTTTTCTCCACGTTTGGCGGGGCGAGAACTAACATTCCCCGCCTTCATCGACAGCCATGGTGCGGCGACCAAAAGCTCATCAATCGCGGGATTGTCTTTGACCAAAGCATCAAACGCCTTGCCTGCTGTTTTCGCATAGAGCCATGCATCGGCTCTGGCATATTGTCTGTTTGTGTTTTTGGAAAATTGCGGCGGCGGCATTTCACCTTGTATGCCCGCCTTAGTGTATAGATTTTGCGCTGCCAGAGCCTCTAATGTGCCGATGGCTGTCTTGCCGGGGCAAAACAGAATCGTTTGCTGCTGCCCTTGAATGGTCAGGGTCGATGGACCTATATCTGTAACGCGTGCATCTGCGGCGGCGCGCCCATGAACAGCGGGGATTTCCGTGATACGTCCACCTCCGCGTTGCAGGGCATGCCCGCCGCCATTTTTAATTGAAACAAGTACAGGTTCAATTTCCGGATATTTGCGTTTCATAAGATCAACAATACGGTAGACCTCAACGGCGGCTTCGTATTGTGCATATTCGGCCTCACCGCGCCCATCTTGACGCGTAGTATCACTCTTGGCAATCATCACGACCAGACGTTGGCGGCTGGCGACATGCTGGCGGAATGAATTATTCTCCAGCAGAATCTCAAGTGTCTTTCCGATGGTCACAAGATCAGCCACGGATTCTGATAAGACGACAAGATCAATGCTGCTTTGTGCATTTCCGATATGATTACCGGTTATTTTCAACAATAATAATGCCGCAAGTGCATGTGCGGGGTGTGTGGTTTCGGCAATAATCATCTTTTCACACATATCGGGGTTTTCACCAATAACGCGTAATCGTTCGATAACTCTTCTGGCTGTTTCATCTACCAGTTCTTCAGAAGGTTTTTCTGACAGTATCTGCAAGACTTCATCGTCTTCTAACCATGAGGAGAGGATAAAGCTTTGCTCATCAAGGCTCAGCCCTGAAAAACGGGCATTGTCCATCAAATTACAATCATTGAAGAGCGTTTGCACTGTCGCCATAATATCAACCGCATTATGGCGCAGATCAATCTTGCCAAAACCTCGCCCAAAGCACTGCATGAGATAAGCTAAATTATTGAGGAGATTTGCCGTTGCTGTATTTGGAATTTGATTTGCAATGTTTTTTGCGCTCTGTGAGATTATTTCCGCCGTTGCCGTTTTATCTGTTTCTATTTGGTGGATTAACTTTTCGATATTACGCGTAATCTTATCGGTAATAGAATCTTCGTTCGCTTGGCTGATGATAGAGGCACAGGTTTTCGCGTAATGAGCATCAGCATTTTGGCGGTGTAGAGCGATTCCGTCCGTTAAGACTGCGGCAGTCATATTTTCATTGCCATCACCATCACCTAATGTCCAGACACAGGGGCGGATAAGAGGGGTTCTTATTTCTACGCCTTCTTGGGCGTAACCGTGTTTTCTAAGTACGCCTTCAAATAATTCTTTCATCGCGATGGCGCTGTTATATATGACATCAAGTGTTGCTAGCGTTTCTTGCGTTTCCTCTAATGGCGTTTTATGAGGGCCAATAACCGGAGTGTCCCGTAATGCTTTCAAAACCTCTTTGAGGTCATCCGGTTTTGCTGATGAATTTGCAAGAACCGTGGCAATATTTATCTGTGCCTTGGTATAAGGAACGGTCGTGGGGTTGGTTGGATGTCCGGTCAGGCTGAACCATGCAAGGGCATTTTCATCAATAAATTTTTGAAGCTGCTTTGCCGTTACGCCTTCTTTGCGGAAAAGGGCGATAACAAAATCAATTGATCCTGCGTTACTGGGTTTTAGGGCGTTATGCGCCCATACAACCTCGGTTGTTGCCATAATTCGCGCAATACGCGAAAGCTGGTTTATTTTTGCATCATGCGTAGAAATTGCAAGTTGCTGATCCTCATCCAGTGTTTCCCAAAACTTAACATAAGTTTTCCTACGCGCGGTATTATCCATTTCACTGTTTTGAATAGAGGATTTTTGCGCTAACAAAGCGGTGGTCATTGGGTCAGTTTCATTCAGGGCTTCGATATAAAGCGCAATGAGTTTGTCAACCAGCCATGTGACGTAGCTAATGGGAGGATCTTGTTTCATATAAGGGACTTTTTTGTTTTAAAGTTTCTATTTTAGAATAATTACAGCCTATGATTTTCAAAGATTATAAATAACATTTTTTAATATAAAGTAATAGGTTGAAAACCGTTTATTACTTTTTTCAAATATATCCTTTTGTATCCTGGGATTTTCTTTTATAATCACTTTTATAAATGCGACTTCAAGTCCTGATTGTTTTATGATGGGCGTGGTTTATCAATGTATTTCATATAATTAAATTCATATTTAATTTATAAAATATCTGTATTATATGATCTTGCGGTCATTTAGGTCTCTGGTTATTCTTGAGTTTGAGGGTGTTCTCTTTTTAATTGTATATTCATTTATAGCGATAAGTTGCATCAATGATAAGTAGTAAAAAATTAATAACAATTGTTGATTCCCATACGAGTTATCGTAAGGAAATCGTTGATATCTTGATGCCTTTTTATAATGTGTCGGATTATAGTGATGGCCGTCCGGCCATTAAAATGATGCGGGTTGATTTTCCGGCAATGATTATTGTTGGTGAAGACGTTATCCCCTATAAAGCCGCAGATTTTATTAGAGAAGTTCGAAATTCTCCTGCACTTAGGGTTCTTCCTCTTCTGCATATTATTGATGAAAAAAATATTGGCCTCATTAACGAATCTGAAAAATGTGGTGTAACCAATATTTTATTAAAACCCTTTACACCCCAAGAGCTTGTCAGAAAAATATCTGAAATTTTAAATGCCCATGTAGAAGGGGAGTGGGAAGCTCTGCCCGAGATGCAACGCGATGCCTTGAAAAATAGTGTGGGCGTTTTTAATAATATTGCTGATGCTTTATTGGTTGGCGATACCGTTAGCTTCGCTGAGGTAAAGGGTAGTACGCAATCTCTTGTATCCTCAGTCGAGAAAAATGACTTTATCTCCATCCTTGACGGTGTGCGCAATCATGATGACTACACCTATGCCCATAGTATGCGCGTGGCGACTATGCTTACTCTGTTGGGGCATGCGGCAGGGTTTAGAAATGATGATCAGCTTATGCTTTCTAGTGGGGGGTTGCTGCATGATGTTGGTAAGATGTATATCCCACACCATATTTTGAATAAGCCGGGGCGTTTGGACGAAGAAGAATTTGAGATTATGAAGGGGCATGTGAAGGGGACAGTTGATTACCTGAAAACAATTGATAACATTCCCAAAGCGGTCTTTATTATTGCCGAGCAACATCATGAGAAAATAGATGGTACGGGCTATCCGCATGGTTTAAAAGGCAAGGAATTAAATGAGCTTGCCCGTATGGCTGCAATTGTCGATGTTTTTAGCGCGCTGACCGATCGTCGCGTTTACAAAGAACCAATGAGCGTAGCAAAAGCTATGGAAATCATGAAGGATGAAATGACGGGGCATCTTGATCAGCATTACGTCAAGATGTTCAGATCAATTCTGATTGATTCAAAATTGCTTGTCTAATTCAACCAATAGGCAAGACGTAAAAGGTAAAATCAAGTTTAATACCAAAATTCTCATACATCGCTTTGGCCTCTTTATTACCAACCTGCGTTAGCCAATACATACGCGCCCATTTTTCGCGTTGACCAATGACGGTAACCTCATTCACCAGCCTTTGCGGCGATGATCGGGGGATACGAATACATCTTGCATATAGCAAACAGGGGCAATATTTCCTGTGGTCGGGTGTAGTATGTAATGGACAATGCCCATCATCTCGCCGCCCATTTCTGCGCATAAACCATTCACCATCCAATTTTCAGGATCGTTAATTCGTGACCATGTCTCGCTTGTTATATCATCATCACGTTGCCCCAAATTATTCCCATCCCAAAGAGGGAGCCATTGAGGAAAATCATCAAATTTCAGGGGGCGGATGATCATGCGGTTCATATATGGTTGCCTTAACCCTTAACGCCTGTTGCATTATTGGGGCGGTTCAGCGGATCAAATCCATAATGCTTCAACCACCGTACATCGCTTTCAAAGAAAGTGCGCAGATCAGGGATACCGTATTTCAACATCG
>CAXBFT010000045.1:0-12609 GCA_963974945.1 uncultured Alphaproteobacteria bacterium | reverse complement strand
AAGTAAGCGATGAGATCATGGAAAAACTCATGGCAAGTGCATGAACGTGATGGTGCGTGTTCTTGGTATTGATCCCGGCCTACAAAAAACCGGTTGGGGCGTTATTGAGAGTAAGGGCAATGCCTTGAGTTTTATCGCCTCGGGCCTGATAAAAACGGATGCAAAATCACCGATGGCCATGCGCCTTGCAACGTTGCATCATGGATTGGTTAGTGTGATTGACCAATATACCCCGCATGAGGCGGCTATCGAAGAAACATTCGTAAATCAAAACCCCGCCAGTGCACTGAAATTGGGGCAAGCGCGCGGTGTTTTACTTGCTATTCCTGCGATTAAGGGCTTAACCGTTGGAGAATACGCGCCCAATAAAATTAAAAAATCAATCGTTGGCTCCGGCCATGCGGCAAAACAGCAAATGGGCATGATGATCCGTACGCTTTTGCCTGCCTGTGGAACGATTAGCGAAGATGAGGCTGACGCACTTGCCGTGGCCATAACACATGCCCATTATAGAAGTTTGAGTAAATCTATAATGGGTGCGTAAATTATGATCGGCAAGCTTTCAGGTATTATTGATTCAATCGATACAGGGCATTTTATCCTTGATGTTTCAGGGGTGGGCTATGTCGTTTCTGCCAGTTCACGCACACTTTCAAAAATTGGCAGTATAGGTGATGTGGCCTCCGTCTTGATTACGACACAGGTGCGTGAGGATGCTATTACCCTTTTTGGCTTTGCCGACGCGGTGGAGCAACAATGGTTTAAGCTTCTAACCTCTGTGCAGGGCGTGGGTGCAAAGGCGGGCTTGTCTATTTTGGCGGCTTGCCCCGCGGATCAAATCGGATTTGTGATTGCATCCCAAGATAAGGCGGCCCTAACCCGCGCCGATGGTGTCGGACCAAAGCTTGCCACACGTATTTTAACCGAGCTTAAAGATAAGGTCGGGCAAGTTGATTTGAGTGGCGGCGCACAAGGTGTCACTTCGGTTCAGGGCGGCGCATCTGCACCGATCACGAACCCTAAAAGCGCCGAGAATGCATCAAATGTGGATCAAGATGCTGTTTCTGCACTGACTAATTTGGGGTATGCGTCATCTGATGCCTATCGCGCCGTTTCCATGGTAAAGGGAAAAAGTGACGAGCAAGATAATTTGCAAGACCTTATCCGTTTGGCCTTAAAGGAGCTTAGCGCATGAGCAATGAAGCCTTCGCCGAAAAGAACCCCGATCTTGACCGCTTGCCGCAAGATGATGAACCCCGCGCAGAAGGGGCATTGCGCCCTTTATCGTTAAGCGAGTTTATTGGTCAAAAAGAGCTGCGTGAGAATTTAAATGTGTTTGTTCAGGCGGCAAAGGCACGTGGCCATGCGATGGATCACGTCCTATTCTTTGGCCCGCCCGGTCTTGGAAAAACTACATTGGCGCAGATCGTCGCGAAAGAGCTAGGCGTTGGTTTTCGCGCTACATCCGGCCCCGTTATTGCAAAATCCGGGGATTTGGCGGCCATATTAACAAATTTACAACCCAATGATGTTTTATTCATTGATGAAATTCACCGCCTTAATCCGGCGGTAGAGGAAATTCTTTATCCTGCAATGGAGGATCAAAAACTTGACCTGATTATCGGGGAGGGGCCGGCTGCGCGCTCTATACAAATTGATCTTGCGCCTTTTACCTTGGTGGGGGCAACGACGCGTTCAGGGCTTTTGACTAATCCTTTGCGTGATCGCTTTGGTATTCCGATGCGCCTTGAGTTTTATAATGCGCAGGAGCTTGCGCAGATTGTAGCACGCTCCGCCCGTTTGTTGGATATGCCATTATCTGATGAGGGTGCTTATGAAATTGCTAAACGTTCACGTGGAACGCCGCGTATTGCCGGTCGCTTAACCCGCCGCGTGCGTGATTTTTTTGATGCCGCAGGATTGGTACAGGCCGATGCTAAATTAGTTGATAGTGCGCTTAGTCGTCTGGATGTTGATGGGGCGGGGCTTGATACAATGGATCGGCGTTATATGAAATGTATTGCCGAAAATTATGGCGGCGGGCCTGTTGGTGTGGAAACACTTGCGGCTGCTCTGTCTGAACAACGCGATATGATTGAAGATGTCATAGAACCCTATCTTATGCAGCAAGGATTCGTGCAACGCACCCCGCGCGGGCGTATGATTTCGGCAAAGGGCTTTACCTATCTTGGTATAGCGCCGCCTAAAATGATTGATGACCAGCTGAGCTTTTTGAATAACTCAGTTGATAACCCTGTGGATAGATAGAGGTTTATGATGAAGCATTCTATAAATATTCGTATTTATTATGAGGATACAGATGCAGGCGGCATTGTCTATAACGCCAATTACCTTAAATTTGCCGAACGCGGGCGCACTGAATTTTTGCGCGAAACAGGATTCCAAAGCAGTATTATACATAGCAAGCACAGCACCATCTTTGTCGTTCGCAATGTTGAAATTGACTTTATAAAGCCGGCTATCCTTGATGATCTTTTAGATCTTCGAACGTCTATAGAGGAGCTTAGGAATACAAGCTTCACCATGCGCCAACAGGTCTTTAAGGATGGTATATTGATTACAGATATGAAGGTCGTTTTGGTCTGTGTTAATACCAACACATATAAAGCTGTACGAATTCCCGAAGATGTAAAATCCTCTTTTCAGAGCTTCGTAGAAGTCGTAGAGTAGCGGCTTCTTATTCGTAAAAAAATTCAAAGGTTTTCAAAGACGCATTCGTCTTATTCTTAACGCTAACATTGCAGGGGCTAAATTTATGGCTGGAAATATTATAACAGAAAATCTTGGAAGCGCAGCGGTGCATGATATGAGCGCGCTTAGCTTGTTTATGGACGCGGATATTGTCGTGAAATTCGTCATGATGGTCTTGATCTTTGCCTCTATCTGGAGCTGGGCTATTATCTTGCAAAAGCGTGGTTTGATTGCGCGTCTAAATCGTCGTGCCAATCGATTTGAGGATTCGTTCTGGTCGGGTGAGCCATTGGATAAAATTTATGACCGCGTTAAAAAAAGTAAGGAAGACCCGATGCTTCGTACGTTCAGTGCCGGTATGGATGAATGGAAGGCGGGAATTGTCGGTGGTGTTCCCTCTAATCAAAGCCTTCAGGCCAGTTTACGCCAAAGGGTAGAGCGATCTATGTCTGTCTCAATTAATCGTGAGATGAACCATCTGGAAAGCGGTATGACATTTCTGGCAAGTGTTGCATCTTCTGCGCCTTTTATCGGTTTGTTTGGAACTGTTTGGGGAATTATGAGCAGTTTTACCGCGATTGCCCAAACCAATAACACCTCATTGGCGGTGGTTGCTCCCGGTATTGCAGAGGCACTATTTGCGACAGCTATCGGTCTTGTTGCTGCTATTCCTGCGGCGATTGCCTATAACGTATTATCCAGTAAGCTTAATCGTTATTCTGATCGTTTAGATGCCTTCACCGACGAATTTTCTGCCATTCTTTCGCGTCACTTAGATTCGCAAGAAGCAGCTATATCCGGCAAGAAATAGGGAGGAATAGATGGGCGCATCTTTATCACATAAATCTGGTGGCCGCGGCGGGCGACGCTCTGGCGGGTCTTATAAACCAATGGCAGAGATTAACGTGACCCCGATGGTGGATGTCATGCTTGTTCTGCTGATTATCTTTATGGTGTCTGCGCCGCTTTTGACCGCAGGTGTCCCGGTTGATCTGCCCAATAGCAAGGCCAAATCAATTCAGAACCCCGATGATAAACCGATTGAGCTTAGTGTTGATGCAGATGGTAAAATTTACCTTGGTAAGACAGAGGTTAAGCAGGCTGCACTTATCTCTATTATTACCCCAATGATGGAAGGAGATGAGGAGCGCCGCATCTATATTCGCGCGGATCAAGCCATTGCCTATGGTCGTGTGATGGAGGTATTGGGGATACTGAATAATGCAGGATTTAGTAAGGTCGCTTTGATCTCTAAACCGAAACAATAACTCCGAAACAATAACAAGGTATTTGCGCGCATGAACGCTGCATCAGTCGACAGACATAACAAAGATATATATTCCGGGGCAATGAGAAAACCTGCAATTTATTCTGCGTTATTGCATGTTCTTATCTTTTTACTGGGCACTCTTGGCCTACCACATTTTGTTACGCCGCCGGAGCCTATGGAAACGGTAATGACGGTGGAGCTTGTTGACTTATCAAATATCAGTCAAACAAATGTCGTTGCGCCGCCTGATAAGAGCGATGCCATTGAACCACCCGCACCGCGCAAACCCGTTTATAACAACAGCAATAGCGCGCCTGATCTCCTTTCCCCCAAGGAGCCGGAGATAGAAGATGTTCCGATGCCGCCCGATGAAACGGCAAAGCCTGATCTCACCCAAATTAAAGAGCCGCCAAAGCCCAAAAATAAGCCCAAGGTGAAGCCGAAACCGACCCCACCTCCCGTGAAAGATAAGCCGGAGGAGAAGCCAAAAGACGATCAAAACGATATGACAAGCTTGCTAAAAAGCCTGATCACTGAGGAGGCGGCAGATCAAAGTACCGCGCAAGACACACCTGATAGTGCGGGGCAAACATCACAAATTGCCCCTGTATCGGCACAATTGCTCAGCTCTATGGAGGCATCGCTTAATAACGGAATTCGTAAATGTTGGAATGTAGATGCCGGCGGTAAAAATGCGGAAACGCAAATCGTAAAGCTACAGGTTTTTGTGAATAGAGATCGTACGGTGCAAAAAGTGGAATTTATAGAAAAACTCCGTTATGAAACTGATACATATTACAAGGCGGCGGCAGAGGCGGCGCGCCGTGCATTGATGAACCCAGCCTGTTGGCCATTACAATTACCCGAAGAGCAATATGAGGTATGGAAGAGTTTTCCCTATACCTTTGACCCCAGTGGTATGCTATAGATTCATGTGAAACCAGAGGCGAGATATATTATGTTACAAAAAACACTCTTTAGCTTTATAGCATTCACTGCTTTTTTATTCACCGCGCAAGCCTATGCGCAAGGCTTTAACCCAACCTTAAAGGAGGGGACATTCAAGCCACGTCCCATTGCGATCAGCCCCTTTTATGCAGAAAACCCGCAGCATCAAAAATTTGCCGATGATATTCCTGATATTATTCAGGGTAATTTGGAGCGATCGGGCCTATTCCGTCCGATAAATAAGAATGCCTTTGTACAAACACCATCATCAATCTTTCGTGAAGGTGTTCGCTTTCCTGAATGGCGCGCAACGGGAACTGAAACAATGGTATCAGGCAGCGTAATGACTGATGATCAGGGGCGTACCCGTGTCGAATTTCGCCTGTTCGATGTCTTGTCAGAGCAGCAATTAATCGGCATGGCCTATACAACCACGCCTGAAAATTGGCGACGTATTGCCCATATTATTTCCGATGAAATTTATAAGCGTCTCACTGGTGAAGATGGCTATTTTGATACGCGTATTGTCTATGTCGCGGAAAGCGGTCCTATGATTAACCGCGTAAAGCGTTTGGCTATTATGGATCAGGACGGAGCAAACCATAAATATTTAACCGATGGCAGTTACCTTGTTTTAACGCCGCGCTTTTCACCTGAAACACAACGCATTGCGTATATGTCTTATCAAGGTGGTAAACCGCGCGTTTATCTGTATGACATTAACACTGGTCGTCATGAGGTTCTTGGATCGTTTCCGGGAATGACCTTCGCACCGCGCTTTTCGCCTGATGGGCATAGTGTAGTGATGAGTATGGCTAAAGATGGTAATACCGATATTTATGTGATGAATCTTGATAGCCGTAAAACGCAACGCATGACAAGCAGCGCAGCCATTGAAACTGCGCCGTCATATTCGCCTGATGGTAAGAATATCGTATTTGAATCAGATCGAAGCGGTGGTCAACAGCTTTATATTATGAGTACAGATGGCTCAGGCCTTAATCGCCTGACCTTTGGTAAAGGGCAATATGGTAATCCTGTATGGTCACCGCGTGGCGATCTGATTGCTTTTACCCGTATGTATCAAGGAAAGTTCTATATTGGTGTTATCCGCCCTGATGGTTCTGGTGAGCGTTTAATTACAAATGCATATCACGTTGAGGGGCCGACTTGGTCACCAAATGGGCGCGTATTATCTTATTTCAAAGAAACACCAACAAAAGACGGCCGCGCGGCGCGTATTTATACGATTGATATTACAGGCTATAATGAACGTTGGTTGCGGACACCCGTGGACGGATCTGACCCTGCTTGGTCACCTATTAATCCGTAAATAAATACGTTTAATTTGAATTTTTAAACGCCCTCGTTTTTCAAGCGGGGGCGTTTTTATCTAAAATTTTAAATCTTTAAACATCTCTATGACTTCACGATAAATATCGCGTTTAAACGGGACGATTAAACCCAGAATATCGGGCAGATCAACCCATTGCCATGCGCTGAATTCGGGAGGGGTGTTGGTTTCATTTATTGCATTTAAATCAATATCAGAATCCTTACCGGTAAACATGGCCGCAACCCATGTCTGTTCCTGACCGCGATATTTACCATTCCACAAAGATGTCACAAGATGATCGGGCAGTTCATAGCTTATTTTACGCTCACCTATACAGATAATATCTGCTTTATCTGTTCCAACTTCTTCACGAAGCTCTCGTAGAGCAGTTTGTTCCGCTGTTTCCCCTTCATCAACGCCGCCTTGAGGCATTTGCCATGCGCCTTTTGTATCGATGCGCTCGCCCACAAAAACCTTGCCTTGTGGATTAAAAAGCGTGATACCAACGCAAGGACGGTAAAGAAGTTTCGATCTATCAAGTGCCGTTTGCATGAAGGGGGATAACTCCTAATGATGGTTTTCTGTTGGCTGTATGTGGTCATGTTCCTGCAAATGTGTCGGTGTAGTGATTGCATCAGGAACAGGCGCGCTCTTTATATTCTGGTGACTTTCATTCGAATTATCGCTATCTTTTTGTGTGGCATTATACAAGGATAAATCAAACATCGCCGAAACAGGCGCAATTGTATAATCAGCCTGCGCCACCTTTACCAACCAAACAGCAAGATTTTTTATGATATTGGGTGCATTGGGCACAACAATAACAGCATGTTTTTTTTGTTGGGCAAGATGTTCCAGGGTGTCAAATGAATCATCACCCTTAATGCGCAATAACGTCATATCTGCCTGAATATAGGGCGCGCCATAGGTTATTGATTTTCCTTCGATCACGGGGGAAGCGTATGGGTTCATCTCAATAAAACCAAGGCCGCGCGTATACATTTCCTCTGCTAGTTTTGAATAATCCTCTGCACTATAAGTGAGCGAAGTGTCCGTGAAACTACCAAGCCCTAGATAGCCTTGCGTGGTGGACAATGTTTTGAAAAAGGCCTTTAATTTATCGCCATAAGGCGCGAAGTGGAAAATCGTATTTCCGCCTAAATCCGTTGCATCTTTATTTTGTATAGGAAGGTTAAGCCAAACTTCATGCCCTTGCGCCTTTGCCATGCTTACCCATTCTTCGGGTAAATCAGCATAGGGGGAGAGCATTAGTGATATTTCAGGCGGAAGAACGTCTAGCGTGGCCATAGATTGTTCTTTTGAAAGGCCAAAATCGGTGATGATAAATGAAATTACCGGTTTGTCTTGGCTCACTTCTTTAAAAGAAAATGGACGTTGATAGCTCCTGAAACTCGTCAAATTATCGCTACGTCTTATAATGGGTAAAAGGCCGGACGCGGTATTTTGGTACAGTCCGTCAATTGCAAGATCAGACTTTTGATGCGTTGGTCTGTTTCGTGCGCCAATAACCTGCACAGGAATCGTTTCATAGGAGAGTTTGCTCTCTATTATTTTTATGGTGTCTTCAGCTTTAAACAGGACATATGAAAACAAAAGAACATAAAGACCAAAGACTAGTGCCAAGCCAATAGTCAAAGATTTTACGTCGATATGATTTTTAAGGTGTGCGCATATCGACGTAATTTTTGGTAGAAGCTGTCCTTTGATCTTCGCAATATCCATCTATGAAAAGACCTTCTCTTTACCCGCAATTTTTATTGCGCCGCCGTAGATTGTTGCGATGCTCTATATAAAGATAACCCTGTTATTAAATCAACAGCTCTGGTTAGTTGGTAGTCTTGAGGTTTTTCTTCTACCTCTTTACCATCAACTGCCTGAGGTTTTTTATTATCATTGGCAACCTTATCTTTTTTCGGTGTTGTATCATTTATCAATGCACCACGAAGATCAGATTCGCGCATACGCTTTGATGAAAATGATTCAAGCTTAGCCTGTTCCACCAGAATATCAGGGGTAATACCTTCGCCTTGGATGGAGCGTCCGGAGGGTGTGTAATAACGCGCCGTGGTTAAACGCATTGCGCCATTCCCAGGAAGTGGCATAACGGTTTGCACAGAACCTTTACCAAAGCTTTGTGTTCCCAAAACAATAGCACGTTTATGATCTTGCAAGGCCCCTGATACAATTTCTGATGCAGAGGCAGAGCCGCCATTAACCAAAATTACAATGGGCAGCCCATTGGCCAAATCACCGGGGGTTGCATTTGTACGCTCTGTATCTTCTTCATAACGCCCGCGTTGTGATACGATTTCCCCTTTATCAAGGAAGTCGTCAGAGACCTCAATTGCTTGATTGAGTAAGCCGCCCGGATTATTACGAAGGTCAATCACATATCCAATTAATTTATCGCCGGCTTCTTCCTCAATATCTTTAATTGCCTTACGTACGCCAGGGCCTGTGTTTTGGTTAAAGGTTGTAATACGGATATAGCCCACATTTTCATTCTCAACGCGGCTTCGTACAGATGTGATTTTGATAACATCACGGATAAGCGTAAGCTCAATCGGTCCTTCTTCGCCTTCTCGGCTAATCATCAGGTCAATTGGCGCACCAACTTTACCGCGCATTTTCTTTACGGCATCATTCAGGGTTAAACCCATCACTGCTTCTTCATCAATTTTTACAATATAATCGCCGGCCATAATGCCTGCACGAAAGGCTGGCGTATCATCAATCGGGGATACAACTTTTACCAAGCCCGATTCCATTGTTACCTCAATACCAAGGCCACCAAATTCACCCTTTGTATCAACACGCATTTCTGTAAAACCTTCTTCATTCAAATAAGATGAATGAGGGTCAAGGCTTGATAACATGCCATTCAATGCATATTCAATCAGTTCCTTATCAGTAACTTCTTCTACATATTCGGCGCGTACACGCTCAAACACATCACCAAAAAGATTAAGTTGCTTATAAGTCTCTGAATAACCGTTATCTTTTTTCTTTGTATCCTTCTTATCTTCCGCCGCCACAACATTTGTTAAGCTATAGAGTCCGATACAAAAAAATGTAGCCCCTAAAACAGAAAGTATAACATGTTTTTTCATGACGCGTTTTTATCCTTAAGCTATTGATATAATTACAATTATTATCCTAAATCCAGGAACTTGACGGATGGATCAACCGGAGTGCCGTCGAGTCTTAGCTCATAATATAGCGTTGGGCGAGGATTTAAAGAAGAATTTGGAAGAAAACCAATTGGCTCACCAGATTTCACAATATCGCCAACCACACCATTAATGTCATCTAACCCCGCGACAAGGCTATGATAGCCATCTTTATGCTCAATGATAACAATATTACCATAGCGTTTAAACGCGCCTGTAAATTGTATTTTTCCGCCCATTGGAGCAACGATAATTGCGCCTTTCCGCCCTTCAATTGTCAAACCCTTACTCTTTGCGCCAACATCATCTTTTTGTCCGTATGATGTGCGGATAATCCCTGATACTGGAAGGCGCGGCGTTCCTGTATCCATCGTTGGTTTTTTAAGAGTAGGGCGGATTTGAAGAGCGGCACTTTTAAAGCGCTCTTCTTCTTTTTCCTCTTCTTTTTTAAGCTTAGCCACAAGATCAGAAAGGTTTTGTGCCTCTAGTGAAACTTTACGGATGATGACTTCACGAGATTTAATATCATTATTGGTTTTATCATGTAGGTTCTGGCGCTTTTTAATAAGATTTTGTAAATCGGCGCGTTGCGCATAGAGCAGTTCGGAGTCCTTTTGTAATGTATCTTTCTCACTATCCAGTTCTCTTGTGACTTGGGTTAAGGTCTCAAGATTACTGCGTAGCTTTGATGCATGGCGGTTGACCGCCGGTATAATTTCACCCATAAGCATCGCACTTTGAGCGGTTTTATAAGGGCTGTCGGGGCGGGCGAGCATGGCTTCGGGGGGCATACGTTTGATGCGCTCTAAGGCTAAAATCAATTTTGCAATGGAGGATTTATCTTTGTTAAACTGGTCATCTAACGATGATTTCTTAAGCTCTAATGTGGCGATGCGCTGCTCAATATCTTTTTGTCGGGATTCATTATTTTGAATATTCAAGGCAAGCGTGGTCATTTTATCTTTGGTATCGTTAAGCTGCTTAGCAAGGGACACGGCCTTTTTTTCAAGCACTTCCTTTTCAATACGCTCTTTTTCAATGCGTGTATTCATCGCCTCAATAGTCTCCACCTTATCGGTAGAGGTTTCTGAGTATGCAGGGTGTGGGCTGCATAAAAATAGCAATGTAAGGCATAGAATACATGCTCTTAACAAAATCATAGGGGTTAAACCTGATTAACGAATGTTACTCCCTGTGATAGGGATGCCCGACAAGAATCTGCTGGGCTCTATATATTTGCTCTAAAAGCATCACTCTGGCAAGGAGGTGTGGCCAAGTTTGTTGTCCAAAGCTGAGGAGAAGATTGGCGTGATCACGAATTTCGTCGGTCAGACCATCCGCACCACCAATAATAAATTGGATATGATGCTCGGAATTATTTTGGAATGTTTCTATTGTTCTTGCAAAATCCATTGAACGCAGGCCATCGCCGCGCTCATCAAGGACGATGGTAATGGCTTTTTCATCAATAAGATTAAGGATTTTCTCTGCCTCATCCTGATTGCATTTTTGAGATTCCGTGTATTTGGACTCAACTTCGTGAATGGTTAAATTCCATTTGATGCGTTTTTTATACTCTTCGATCATATCGAAATACGAGCCTTTTTTCGCTCGCGCAACGGCGATAATATCAATTTTCATGGGTCTATTAAGCCTGTATTTGGTCTGTTATCACTTCAAAAGGGGGCTTTGAACACCACATTTTCTCAATATTGTAAAATTCGCGCACTTCCGGACGGAATAGATGAACAATAACATCTCCTGCATCAATTACAACCCAATCACATTGTGGTACACCCTCAATGGCGACGCTTTGAATGCCTTTAATATGCAGGCGTTCTTTCGTCTTCTTTGCCAATGCATTCACATGGCGTGAGGAGGTTCCCGATGCAATAATCATGTAATCGGCAAGCGATGTATTTTCATCAAGTTCAATAACCACAATATCCAGTGCTTTATCGGCATCTAGACATTTAACGATCATATCCTTTGATTCCAGCGGGCTTAATGCTGTCTCTGTTTCATTATATGTAATAATTGTTACGCTCCTTATATTGTTAGATGTCAATTACGCACAAATAAAGCCGAACCTAATAAGGCTCAGCCGTAAATTCAATCTCACCATTGAGGATTGCTCCCCTAAAATAACGTGCAGAATTTGAATACATTGATTCAATCTTCTACCCATACCTTTCTGATAAGTGTCGTTCTCTCATCTTCATATATTCATTATAGTCGCTATATTTACAAACTGCAAAGGAAATATGTATTGTGCGCTGCAAGGTCTGTCACTAAGTGTTTGAAATGAAATATTTATTTTTACGAATTTCTGTTGATGAAATATTGACCATCTTCTTTTGTAAAAGCCAATATGTGGTATGAGAATCAAGTGGCATGGATGCGCCTCGATCGACAATAATATGTTTCTGTGATGATAACATGCGTACAGGGCAGTTCTTGATGAGCTTAACTGGCGGGGCGCGTGTAATATGGGCCACGCAAACCTCAGAGAGGATTTCTTTCCATTTTTGCCATTTATGCATGCTATGGGCATTATCCATGCCGGTGATCCAACAAAACTGTGTATGGGGGAAACTGCGCTTTAAGTGTTTGATTGTGGCATAGCTATAGGTCGTGTGGAATTGTTCCTCAATAGCGGTCACAATAATTTTAGGATGATCTATAATTTCGCGCGACAGGGCAACACGTTTTTCAATGCTTAATAATCCTTCTGCAGACTTTAGCGGATTTTTAGGGGTAACAAGCCACCAGATGGCATCAAGTTGCAACGTATCCAATGCGACTTTAGAGATATGGACATGGCCGATATGGGGTGGATTGAAAGAGCCGCCAAGTAAGCCGACACGCATATTTTTCCAACGCGGAGAGTTAAGGAGATGCGGCTCGGTTAAAAATGACATTTTCGTTCAAAAGCCTTGCGTTACGGGCGGGTTTGCCCATGTCCATGCACAAGATATTTATATGTGCAAAGCTGGTCTAATCCGACAGGGCCGCGAGCATGCATTTTACCCGTGGCAATGCCAATCTCTGCGCCCATTCCAAATTCACCACCATCTGCAAATTGGGTGGAGGTGTTATGCATGACTATTCCGCTATCAACATTCTGTTGGAAATAGGTCACGGCCACGTGG
>CAXBFT010000044.1:0-12716 GCA_963974945.1 uncultured Alphaproteobacteria bacterium | reverse complement strand
ATGCATGTATAGCGGGTCATCGCCGCACCAGCGGCATCGCGCTTTATTATCGTTTCCAATATTCAGGTCTTTATCACTCATCTGGAATCCCTTAAGCTCTTATCGTAATCATGGCGGGGGATGACGGATGCTGCAAGCTTTATTGAATAAAAACAAACGTGAACTGCCGGAGCTGCGCGATATGAGCGATGAGGCAGATCTTGCCTTTTTAGAGCAAAGCAAGCCACATTTGGAGGCGTTGGAAGAAATCCGTCTGGCGAAGTTCAAATCTTTTTCTTGGCGCAAAAAAATTGCAATTCCCGTTGCGGTGGCTCTCACACCGCCTTTGGCTTATATTGATGTTTGGCTCATGTTTTTGCGCGGGGCATCGGATGATGGCTCTGTGGCGGGTGTGAGTGCGGTCTTTATCGGGGCGCTTTATTGGTGGGTTACACAGCCAAGGCGGCAATATGCCGTGGCTTATAAGGAAAAAATTCTGCCCAAGTTAGCGGATCTATTCGGCGGGTTTATCTATTGGATAGACGGTCAAATTCCTATGCATAAGATGATCCCTTCTAAAATTGTGCCTCGCCACGATAAATACGAAACCGAAGATTATTTTACGGGCAGGTATAAAGGCGTGAATGTTGAGTTTTCAGAGGTGAATTTAAAACAAAAGCGGCGGAGAAAAAATAGTACGCATTACGTGAGCGTGTTTAAGGGGCTTGCAATTTTACTGGATATGAATGCAAAGAAGTTTTATGGGCATACGTTGCTTGATAGGGATCGCACAAAAATTACGGAGTGGTTTAAGGAAAAAACAGATGGGCTAAAGCGTGCCAATTTGGTTGATCCTGAATTTGAAAAGATCTTCGATGTTTATACCAATGATCAGGTAGAGGCGCGCTATTTAATTGATCCTGTGATGATGGAGCGATTAAAGGCTGTGCGGGATGAATATAACGGAGAGGAGATCGTGGCAGCCTTTTATGAGAGTAAGTTGCTTATTCTGGTGCAGAGCAAACATAATTATTTTGAACCCGCTGATTTGGAAATTCCTGCAACTGATCCGCGTTCCTTGGTGAGTATGAAGCGCGAGATCGGGCAGATTTTATCTCTGGTTGATCGTTTGTCACTTTATGACCCTGAGGAGGCGCGCGGCGCGCGTGATTGAATTTGCGGTGAAATGCGCCTGTACGTATTGACTTCCATCGCCTAATCCTCCACAAATGGGGCATTAAACCCCGAATATGATTTAAGGAAGAGAAGCAAAATGGCGGCGTATGAATATGTCTATGTGATGAACGGATTAACCAAGGCTTATGGCAATGGAAAGAAAGTTCTTGAAGATGTCACATTGAGCTTTTTCCCAGGTGCAAAAATCGGTGTTTTGGGGCCGAATGGCGCGGGTAAGTCTACATTGCTTCGTATTATGGCGGGGCGCGATAAAGAATTTATGGGCGAGGCGTGGACGGCCAAGGGCGCTCGTACAGGTTATCTTGAGCAAGAGCCGCAATTGGATGAGAGTAAGACCGTCGGTGAAAACGTGATGGAAGCTTTATCCGAAGTGAAGAATATGGTTGAGCGTTTTAACGCAATCGGCATGGAAATGGCCGAGCCTGATGCAGATTTTGATGTGCTGGGCGCAGAAATGGGCGAGTTACAGGAAAAAATAGATGCTGTTGACGGGTGGGAGCTTGATCGTACCATTGAGATGGCAATGGATGCGCTCCGTTGTCCGCCTGCGGATTCTGCGATTACCAATTTATCGGGCGGTGAAAAACGTCGTGTGGCTTTGTGTAAGCTTTTACTTGAAAAACCTGATCTTCTTTTACTGGATGAGCCGACTAACCACTTGGATGCGGAAAGCGTTTCTTGGTTACAGCGCCATTTGGCCGATTATACGGGCGCAGTGGTGATGGTGACGCATGATCGGTATTTCCTTGATAATGTAACGGGCTGGATCTTGGAGGTCGACCGTGGACGTGGTATTCCGTATGAGGGTAATTACTCGGCCTATCTTGAAGCAAAAGCAAAGCGTATGCGTCAGGAGGACCGTGAGGAAAATACACGCCAGAAAACATTGGCGCGTGAAATGGAGTGGATGGGTAAATCACCGTCTGCGCGTCGTGCAAAATCCAAAGCACGTATTAATGCGTATGAAGAATTATTGGCAGCCAGTGAAACGTCTGATATGCGCGATGCGCAGATCGTTATTCCAACACCGCCGCGTCTAGGTGATTTGGTGATTGAGGCTAATGATATTTCTAAAGGCTTTGGTGATCGTTTATTGATTGATCACTTGTCCTTTAAATTACCACCGGGCGGGATTGTTGGTGTAATCGGACCGAATGGTGCGGGTAAATCGACATTGTTCAAAATGATTACAGGTGTTGAAACACCTGATGATGGTACATTTAAGGTTGGTGACACGGTTAAGCTCGGCTATGTTGATCAGAGCCGTGATGCGCTTAATGCAGAAAATAATGTCTGGGAAGAGATTTCGGGCGGAACGGATATTATCAAGCTTGGTAAAGTTGAAATGCAAAGCCGTGCGTACGTGTCTGCTTTTAACTTCCGTGGCGCGGATCAGCAAAAGAAAGTCGGTGATTTATCCGGTGGTCAACGAAATCGCGTGCATCTTGCGAAGATGCTTCGTGCTGAGGCGAATGTGATTTTGCTTGATGAGCCTACAAATGACCTGGATACGGAAACATTGGCTGCCCTTGAAGAGGCGCTTGAAAATTATGCGGGCTGCGCGGTGGTTATTTCTCACGATCGTTGGTTCCTTGACCGCTTGGCAACCCATATCCTCGCCTTTGAGGGAGATTCGCAGGTCGTTTGGTTCGAGGGAAATTATGAGGATTATGAGGCAGATTTCCGCAAGCGTATGGGTCATGATGCCGATACACCGCGCAAGCTTAAGTACAGACCTTTAAGGAAGGCTGGTTAAGACTCGCGGAAATCCTTGTTTTTGTTTGATTTGCGTACGTGTTACGGAAAAAATGTCATAAAGATGACATAAAAACTCGCATTCCACCTATATTTGATGTTATGATTGGTTGTAATTTATCTAAAATGCATCGTTAAACCTGTGTGCGGTGTATGTGTATCTTTAGGAATGGTGAGTAGAATCGTGCGAAGCGTTAAAGCAAAAGATGTCGTCCTTTATGTTACTATGCCGCGGTTTGTACCACGGTTTAAAAGCCTGTTCTCATCAGGTTTCGCTTATGTCGCCTTCTTAATGGCGCATATATATTACATGGTACGTCTTTTACCACAAAACCATCCGTATATTAAAGCCGAAAATATTGGCCGTTTTGGTATCAGGAGTGTCGTCGTTGAAGCGGCTCGTCACCTTACGTTTTCTTTGAGAAATATAGATCAAATTCTTATTTTCTTTGCATTATTGATTGGTATTATTGTTATTGTGGCTCAGTTGGTTGTGTTTGCCTATGCAATTATAATTCCGTCCGCTATGGCTTTTTCATGGTTTGATACAGCGGTTCCGGAGCATGATATTGCTTATAGCCTGCTCGATCGTGTATTTGGTGTTAATAACGTGTTCTGTTCATCGTTTACGGTAACAAATTGTACGGCATATAGCGCCGATACAAATCCCGTTCTTGTGGGCGCGCAGCCAATGCCTCTTCCTTACCATCTTGCTTTGCAGGGATTGTTTACATTTTATTCAACCGGGTTATTGCTGATAGCAACACTGATCTTCCTTTATTTTATCGTGGTGCTTTTGCTTGAGACTGTGACATCGGGGACTCCATTCGGTCAGCGTTTTCAAAATGTTTGGGCGCCTGTGCGACTTATCGTGGCAATTGGATTGCTGCTTCCTGTTAGTAACGGTTTGAATTCTGGGCAGTTTATTGTGCTTTATGCCGCTAAATATGGTTCCAGTTTCGCAACCAATGGCTGGATTGGTTATAACACAGCAGTTGCAGGACACGCGATGTTTGGAGGTACTGGCCCAACGGATGCAAACCCCATCGGGGAACCGCAAACATTGCTTGCGATGCCTGGGGTGCCTGATGTCTCTCATTTGGTGGAGGCGATGTCACTTGTGCATGCTTGTGCTTATGCGTATACGCGTTTGATGGCAGGGCTGCCAAGAACGACAGGTGGTGGTACATATGAAGCCGTTGATATTGATTATACAGCGGCCGGAGCTCCGGGTTGGCGACCAGTTCAGCTTTACCTTGTTAAAACACCGAGTGCCGGGATGGCTGCCGGGGCTATTGGCGGTACACCTATTATTGGTAATCCGATTAATCGTGTTCACATTCCAAATAACTCCACTGTATCCTATCTGGATGCAATGGGTTTTTATTATGGATCTGATATTGTTATTCGCTTTGGAGAATATAAAGAAGATACAAGTGGAAATCCTGTTTATACCGATAAGCCCGGTGAGGTTAAGCCTCTTTGTGGTGATATAAGAATTCCTGTCCCTGATATATCTGATGCAGGTGGCGCTTTGGCAGCGCCATCTCGTGGTGGCGCGGATCGCATGATTAAGGCGTATTATGATATGGTCTTGAATATGTGGTTTAATGATCCGACTTTTAGGCAATTTGGTCGTTCTTTCGTTGTTCTTAAAACGGTTAAGAACACAATAAGTGCTGTTAATTTTTGTAGGTCCGGCGCCACTGAATCAACCGGTGCGGGGGCCTCTTTGAATGGAATTGGAACGATTGGATTCTGGGCAGCTAACGCGCCTGATAATTCGGATTGCCAACAAAACCTGCCAAAGGCTGATTGGAAGGTTGAACAAATTAATATATATACAGCTCAGCTTCAGACTGTAATGCTCGAAGCGTGGTCTGATTATGTGAATAATTCGGTTTATCGTCGTATGGAAGCTGATATTATGGCGCGTGGTTGGGGTGGCGCAGGTATTTGGTATAATAAACTGGCCGAAATAAATGGTGGTTGGATGAGTGGTGTCGCAGGCGTGCCGTCTACTGAATTATACCCGTTGGTTATGGAGCAGGTTAAGAGCTTTAAAATGCAGCATACTCAAGGGGTGAGCACTGACAACCAATTTGATCCAACAGTACCTGCCGGTTCTGAAAATTCTAGTGCAAAATACATTGCAATTGAGCAAGGGGCAGGGGAAGTTCTCGGCGTTGCGGAGCCTTTGAATGAGGTTTATCAATATTGGCGCACTGGGCGGAATGTTGGTAAGGCGAATGCAGAGACAGTACAAAATATATTAGTTGATGGTATGCATATGCTGCTCGGTACAACCGGTATAGCAAGTCTTCAGGGGGCGAATAGACATTTGCATCCTATGGCGCAGCTTGTGATGGTTGGGAAGGGGTTGGTTGATTCTGCTATCTTTAATATGGCAGCATCGTCAACATCGGCATTTTTGGGCGGTATGTTGGGGGCGCTTGGGCGTTATGAATCGCTTGCCGGTGCATTAGAAGCCGCAAGCCAGGTCTTTTTCTCATTGGCATTTATGGGGCTAACAGCCGGCTTTGTTTTATTCTATGTCTTACCGTTTCTACCATTTGTATATTTCTACTTTGCTGTTGCAACATGGGTTAAGGCTATATTTGAAGCGATGGTCGGTGTGCCTCTATGGGCTTTGGCGCATTTACGTATTGATGGTGATGGCTTGCCCGGGGATGCGGCACAAAATGGATATTTCTTGATTTTAGAGATATTTATACGGCCTATTCTGACTGTAGTCGGTTTGATTGCCGCAATTACTATCTTCTCTGCGCAGGTTAGATTGCTTAGCTTGGTTTGGGAATTGGTCACTACAAACGCATCAGGATTTTCGTCAGCTACCGATATATTTGGTACGACAACCACGACGATGGATTTTGCCAGAGATATTGTTGACCAGTTCTTCTTTACGATTATTTATACAATTGTTTGTTACATGCTTGCGATGTCTTCGTTCAAATTAATTGATAAAATCCCTGATAATATTTTGCGCTGGGCCGGTGCCGGTGTGTCCTCATTTGGTGATATTGATCAAGATAATATCGAAAGTTTAAATCGTTATGCATCGATGGGGGGGATGACAATTGGTAATGAAGCAGCGAGTGCGATTACCTCGGCATCAAAGGGGGCTGGTGGCGCAGTCGGCAGTGAGATAAAGGACTTTATAGGTGGTGGGGCAGCAAAAGTAGCACAACCTAAACCATCAAGCTAAACCGAAATGCGCAGGAAGATTACGTAATAAAAGGACAGTAAATGATTGGGTTTACATTAACTAAAGCTATTTTAAAAAACTCGTTTATGCCAGGTTTCGGCACACGACTGCATAATCTATTTATGAGTGGATTTGGATATGTCCCCTATTTCCTTGCTGTTGTCTATCAAATGGTGGGATTGCTGCCACGTAATCATGCTTATCTTTTACAAAGGAATATAGGGCATTTTGGTGTTCGCCATGTCGTTGCAGAAGCGGCTCGAAACCTTACCTTTAGTTGGCGGCATATAGACCAAATTATTCTGTTCGTTGCCGTCTTATCTGGGCTTGTTATCTTTATTGTTCAATTCATTGCTATTGGCGCGATGTTATTCTTACAGCCTGTCATGGCAATGCCAACAAATTGGGCCGGTTTTTTTAGTTTAAATGGTGTAGCTTATAAAGAGCAAGACCTTGCCTATATGATGTTGGATATGGTCTTTGGAGTTGAACACCCAAGTGGAGTGGGTGGTTTTTTTGAGTCTTGTGTGGGATTAGCTGTCCTGTGTCAAGACCAGTTATCATCGAATGCCGCGACAACGATCCCTGCGACAGTTGGCGCGGGTGGCGCTCTGACGACATCAGGGCAATTAAGCCCCTTGGAGCCTAATGCTTATTCCGCTTTTCCATTTCCGTATCATTTAGGGATGCATAGGTTATTTGCAATTTATAGCAATGGTCTTCTTGTTATTGCCGTGATGATAACCAGTTATTTTGTCGCGACTATTCTAGCAGAAACAGCGCAAAGCGGTACTGCGTTTGGGAGACGCTTTAATAAAACATGGGCGCCGCTACGTATTGTCATCGCATTCGGGTTATTAATGCCCTTGGGATCAGGTTTAAATTCTTCGCAATATTTTGTATTATACGCGGCAAAATATGGTTCCGCCTTTGCCAGTAATGGTTGGAGATATTTTAATACAGCACTTACAACGGGATATTTAGGTAATGGACAAGCGTTGATTTCTATTCCTAATCTGCCGGAATTAGATTCAATTACACATTTTATGTATGTCGCGCGCGCTTGTAAATATGCATCTGATATTCAAACATTAAGAAATATGCAAAGAGATGATGCTACAAAAACATCTTTAACAGATGAAGAGCAGGTACAAGCTTATGTTTTGGGAAAGCAGGCCCAAATACCAGAAAATGCAACGGCATTAACAGGTAGTTTTGTTTTATTGTATAATGGATTTTTGGGCTATCTTGATGATGATGTGAGGGATGTTACCGTTCGTTTTGGTAGAAGAGATAAAATAAAACATGCTAATTTTCAAGGCTCTGTCGCGCCAACATGTGGTGAAATTCAGTTCAAACTTATAGATCCACGTGATTCCGGAGTTGCACAGCAAGGGCTATATGAAATTCAAAAGGCATTTTATGACACGACCATTATACATTTATGGTTGGATGATGGGTATTATGTTACCGCCGGAACACCAGTAGAAAGTTCAGCTGGTAATTCTAGAATGAGAGAGGTTGTAAACAGAAAGCTGGGTATTGTGGATACCTCAAATATTATTGAGCTAAAGACGGAGTATGTGATATCACAAAAGGATGAGATGAGGGTTGATTTGTATCCGAAAATTCAGGCGGCTGTTGCTGCACAGATTGCAAGTCCGGCTTGGAATGAAGGTGCAACGAAGTTAACTAATAAAGGATGGGCTGGTGCAGGCATATGGTATAATCGTATTGCTGAAATGAATGGCGCTATTACGGCTTCTGTTTTTTCTCCTCCGACAGTGATGAAATATCCATATATCTTGGAAGAAGTTTCCAGACTTAAAAAGGAGCGGAACAGCAATACACCCGCCAAGAATAGGTTTGATGTCGAAGTTTCAAATGTAGATAGTCTGGCGCATCTTTTCTCTACAGTTGATGATAATGAGCTTGCTGTTGCTTTATCTTCAGCATATGTGCAATGGCAGGACGCGGCTTCTGTTGAAACGTCAAAACCAAGTACAAATGCCTTTATTGCAGCTATTTCAGAAATTTTAGGCACAGATGGTCTTTATAATATGCGTTATAATCAAACCACCCATCCATTGGCGATGCTATCAGGGATTGGTCGTTCTTTGATTGAAAGTTCGATAAAATCCCTTGGTTATGCCGCGCTCTCATCTGCCGGAGGTGCTTTAGGCGCTCTGCCTAAACAGTTGGCAGGTATATCCGCAAGCTTCTTCATCAGTGTGGCGATGATGGGAATCACAGTTGGCTTTGTTTTATTCTATGTTATTCCATTTCTGCCGTTTATTTACTTCTTCTTTGCTTTTGGTGGCTGGGTAAAAGGCATATTTGAAGCCATGGTGGGTGCACCGCTTTGGGCGTTGGCGCATATTCGTATTGACGGGCATGGTATGCCAGGGAATGCGGCGATGAACGGTTATTTCCTGATTTTCGAAGTCTTTCTTCGTCCAATTTTGATTGTCTTTGGGCTTTTGGCAAGTATTAGTATCTTCTCTGCATTGGTGGATGTGTTAAATAGCATATTTACATTGGTCACAGAAAATGCGGCCGGATATGATATAACGTCTGAAATGGCTGCCCCACGTTTAACGTTTAGGTTTATGCGTTCGGCTATTGACCAATTCTTTTACACCGTTATCTATGCAATTATTTGCTATATGATTGGTATGTCTGCCTTTAAATTAATAGATTCTGTCCCTAATAATATTCTGCGGTGGATGGGACAGAGTGTTGCAACATTTGGTGATACAAGAGAAGACCCTGCTCAAGCCTTGGTTTCCAGAGCATCAATGGGATCTCAACAGGTATCATCAAAAATTGGTGGTGGTTTGCAACAAGCAGCAGGCGCATTGAATAAATAAGAGTGATGATAGGTTTAAGATTATTATATGAATTTTGAGAATTAAAATGAGTTCGATCCGAAGAGGTTTTATTGGCTATGCTATGCTTCCGGGTATTATACCCCGGATGCGTAGTTTTTTGGGATCCGGCTTTTCATTTATTGCCGGACTTCTTGCGGTTATCTATTCTTCATTGGGGTTATTGCCTGCCACACATCCTTTTTTAAAGCCCGAAAATTTTGGTCGTTTTGGCTTGATACAGGTGATTTCAGAAGCAGGGCAGAATCTTACTTTTTCTAAAAAACATATAGATCAGATTATTATCTATTTCACCATTTTAATGGGGATGGCCCTATTATGCGTTCAGTTTGTATTGTTGGTCATGGCGTTATTTACAACGCCGGCTTTTGCGACAACACTTTGGACGGATATGTTTGTAAATACACCAACAGGTCATAATTCATCGCAAGATCTGGCATTTATTGTTTTAGATAATGTTTTTGGAGTTATGCAACAATCAGGCACAGGATCGTCTATTGGTTTTTTCAATTCTTGTATATCGGATTTGGGAACAGATTGTCTGGATGGGCAGAATAACATTATTTATTCTCCGACCGTTTTTCCTCTGCCGATGCATTTAGCTTTGCATCAGCTTTTATATTTTTATAGTTCCGGAATTGCTTTTCTCTCTTTAATTATTATCATTTATTTTGTTATTGCAATTATTGGGGAGACCGTAACATCCGGCACGCCCTTTGGTCAGCGTTTTAGTAAGGCATGGTTTATTCCAAGGTTAATCGTCTTTTTCGCACTTATTGCACCTGTGGCAACATCCAACAACAATGCAGGTATTAATGTTGCGCAAATGATTACGTTCTCTATTGCAAAATATGGCTCTAATATGGCAACCAATGCTTGGCTTGATTTTGTCGATTATGATGGAAGTGCTAGCCCGGGTGTGAAGACTGTTGTGTCCTCATTTTTAGGACAAGATCAAAGTATGATTGCCCGCCCCAATATTCCAGAAATAGGGGGACTAACCCAATTTATGTATTTGGTTCGTATGTGTATGGTTGCAGAAAAAATAATGCACGGAAATGATATCCGGCCTTATTTTGTTCGTCTGCATAGCGATGACACGAGCAGCAGTAATGAATTACATGATGGCTCAACATCAAACCCTGCCAATATGGGTGGGACGACAAATGATTATTTAGATCCTGTTGCGAGCTTTGTTTCCTTTGAAAGAGCAGTAATATTTTCACGATATGCAACGGTTATAATGCGCTTTGGCCATAGAGATTCACTATTATATCCAGAAGAATGGGGTGGTGTTCAGCCGACATGCGGTGAGGTTCAGTTTGAAATAAGCTCACTTGACCCATTTGTTATTGGTGGCTCTCCTGCATTAACCGGTTTTCAGGCAGAATATTATATTACTTTACTTGAATATTTCGATAGTGGTCTTAGTGTTGTCGCCGAGGCATCTATTTATTGTATGTTAGAGGCTATCTTACCGATTAACCATCAGATTGATTGTGTTAATAGCGCGTATAGTGCCTCGGGTACGAGCCAGTTTGCATTTAATTCCAGTACCAGTTGGCTTTCTGCCGTTGCGGCCAGATCATCCGTTGAATTTTTTAATCAGAGAAATGCAAATTTTGTCTCTGGTGAAGACAGAAACTGGGATGATAGTTATTTATATGATCCCGGTTTGGATATTATAAATGATGTACGCCTTGCTGTTGATGATCCTGCATATCAAAGTAGTTTTTTAATGCCGGCGAATTTACGTTCTCGTGGTTGGGCGGGTGCGGCGCTTTGGTATAATAAAGCCTCAGAAGTAAACGGAACAATCGCAACTGCGGTACAAAACCTACCAAAACCTTATAAATACCCAATGGTGATGGAGCAAGTTGCGCAACAGCACCAGGAAAATGATACAAACGCATCCTTTACGCATAGATTTAATCCACGTTTAGAAAACGGCAAGATGGTTAAATTGCCGCGCCCCGGGGATCAATATATTGCTTCGGCACTTTATGCCGCAAATGATTTCTGGAATTCGGCTTCTGTACAGGAGACGGTTTTTACCAGAAAAACAGGTAATGCTATTATTGACACTGTAAATATGATTTTAGGGACGAGCGGTCTTTTTGACATTTTAAAAAACCCACAAGTTCATCCCATTGCACTGCTTAGTGGTATGGGTAAATCCATGGTTGATGCATCTATACGAAATTTATTTGCCGGTATTGTCGGGCAGGGGATTGGTGAGCTTCTATCGGATAATTTTATTGGAAAAATGGCCGGTGTGGCTGGTGATTTCGCATTTAAATTCGGAATGATGGGGCTTTCTATTGGTTTTATTCTTTATTATATTCTGCCGTTAATGCCATTTATATATTTCTTTTTTGCATTTTCCGGATGGATCAAAAGTATTTTCGAAGCGATCGTAGCGATGCCTTTATGGGCTATCGCACATTTACGCATTGATGGTCATGGTTTGCCGGGGCCTTTGGCAACAAATGGATATTTCCTTTTATTTGAAATATTCTTGAGGCCAACATTGATTATTGCTGGGTTTATTTTAAGCATCTCTATATTCTCTGCGTTGGTGAATGTTCTTAATGAGATCTTCCGCACCCTTGTTGTTGTTGCAACGGGTGGTGACATGTATTCTGAACTTTTGGGAATTGGTATTGACCCGGCAACCGGCGAGCTTGCTGCAGGTGTACGCCCTACAGGAACATTTGGTAAGAATAAAGGCCCCATGGATGAGGCATTCTATACCGCGATTTACGCCATTATTGTTTATATGATTGGCTTATCCAGCTTTAAGCTTGTTGATACGATCCCTAATAATATAATGCGTTGGATGGGGGTTACCGTTAGTACCTTCCATGAAGGCGCGGGTGATCCGGCGGGCGAGCTATCAGGGAAAATGTATCGTTCCGTACGTATGACTAATGTTCAGATCACGTCTATGATTAAACGCGCCAAAGGTCAGGGTGGCGATAGAGACGTGACTGATGAGATGATTAAACAGATGCATTGATATGAGTAAAAAATGACTATAGTAAGATATGTTTTTTCCACTATTTGAAATAACAGCGTGTACCAAATCTACCCGCGTAAATGATCAAGCAGAACGTCAATTTTACCACCGCCGCGTTGTATCACAGATGAAAAGTCAGAACGCTGCGTCAGGGACATACTCACCCCTTCAACCATAATATCGATGACCTTATATTTTCCGCTTTTATTCTTACGAACACGCCAATCGACACTGATTTGCGGGCCGCTATTAGGGATAATAACAGAGGATACAAGAACGTCTTTACGCGCTGTTGTAATGTTAAGCTCCTCGCCGTTATAATCACCAAAGCGACGGGAATAAACCTTTACAATCATATCTTCAAACAGTTTGAGGTATTCTTTTTGCTCATCTTTTGATGTGGTTCTCCAATACTTCCCTAAGGCAAAGCGGCCAATAGTCTTCATATCAAAATTATCATGGAGCAGCGCGCGAAAAGCGCTTTGGCGTGTTTCTTCTTCACCAGTTGACAAGATGCCAATGCCTGTCTTCGCAAGATTTTTAATAAATTCTAATGCCTCTTCTTCCACCGCCTCTTGGGCAACAAGATGGATGAGGGGGGTACTTGATTGTGCAGGCGTTGGTATATTTGTGAACGCCATTGATGCGCCGG
>CAXBFT010000043.1:0-12782 GCA_963974945.1 uncultured Alphaproteobacteria bacterium | reverse complement strand
TCAAAGATCTTCAGTCTAAATATACTAATTTGCGTCTTATTGAATTAAAGAGAGACAGAAAACGTAAACTTGGATTAACAAGAAATATTAGTGTTCAGGAATCAAAGGGTGAATATGTATTGTTACACTTGGATTGCGATGATGTATATGGGCCTTATCTTTGTGATTTTGTAAATGTATTTCATCAAATTGAAAAATCACAAGGATATGACATACTGCTGAGTGGACAGCATATAAATATGGCCAATAAAGATTTTCTATTAAAACATGGCCCTTATAAAAATATATTTAGGGGGGAGGATCGTAATCTATGGGTAAGGTTGGCCGCAGAAAATGCATATATACCATTCGAACATATTGATTTTGCAACACGTTTACCTAAAACAACACAAGAAAAAAATTCAAGAGCTATTCATTATACATGGGATCATCTTGTAAATGATTTCAGAAGTGGTGCAACCATTCGATCTTTTTTGTATTATGAGTTCAATAAAGATCGAGGCTTTTCATGGAAGGTTAAAATAATCAGGTTGTTATTTTTATTACCTGCATGGTTTGTCTCAAAATTCCAAGAGCCACTTATACCTCCACCAGAAATGGATGTTCCAGAAAAGTTTGCCGCTTATCGTAATAATATTAAAGGCAGCTTTAATGATATTATGAAACGAAATGAAGAAAAAATTGATGTTTCTAATATGAGCGCAGATGCACAGAAGATTTTTTTACTATAACAGGATATAAATATGAGTCTTAACAGATTACCGCTTTGCGCAAAAATGATTAATGAAAATTTCAGCGACTATACTCTGTTGGATATGGGCTGCCGTACGCGTGCGTTGCTTCCTTTGCTAACAGACTGTAAAGAATATTATGGTACAGATTTTGTTCCTGCAGATGGTGTTTTTGAGTGTAATCTTGAGGAAGGACTTCCTAAAATTGAAGATAACGCCTTTGACATTGTTTGCGCTTTAGATGTTCTCGAACATTTGGAACACGCACATTTAGGACTAGAAGAAGCGTTGAGAATTGCAAAAAAAGCGGTCTTTATTTCTTTACCTAATATGTATTATATAAAGTTTCGTTTGAATTATTTAAGTGGACGTTTATCAGGGAAATATGATTTTCCAACTCATCCTATTATGGATAGGCACCGTTGGGTTTTATCTTTTACTGAGGCAGAGGCTTTTATTCATGCAAATGTGCAAGGAAATGAAGTTACGACCCAAAAAATAATTCCTGCGCGGGGGAGAACAAAAATGATTGCTACTCCTATAGAAACTATTTTAGGAAAACACTTCCCTAATCTATTTGCTTACGGCTCTTTATTTATGATCAGGCTTGATAAATGAATACACTGGATTTTAAAAAAAAGACAGTTGTTGGTGCAAAATTACCCAATTTTAAGCGCTATAAATCATTGTTTTGTAACGCTGGATCAATTAGTGTCACGCGTGTTTTGCAGTATGAACTTTTATCACAAAAAAAATTCAAGGGGAAAACTCTTGATTTTGGTGGTGGAAAAAAAGCAAAATACAAATTGATTCTCAATGTCGAAGAGTATGACTCAATTAATATAGATCAAGATATGGAACCAACCTGGATTACAACAGTAGGACAGGCTTTCCCATGCCCTAAAGAGCATTATGATCATGTTTTATCCATGAATACGTTTGAGCACATTTATGATGTTATTCCTATTATTGAAGATATATATGATAGTTTAAAAGAAGGGGGAGAGTTTACATGCGCCTTGCCCTTTCTCTACCCTGTGCATGCTCACCCAGATGATTTTTTTAGACCAACGTCTAGCTGGTGGTTAACAACACTTGGTAATGCCGGATTTAATGAAATTAAAATTGTACCTATTCTTTGGGGGCCTTTTACAACAGGAATGGTTTGTTCTGGTTTGCCAGGGCCGTGCAAAAAAGCAAGAATACACCTCAATCTAATTTTTGATTTATTATACAGTAAATTACGGTTTGGAAATAATCAGGATTGTTTTGATGGTCCCATAGGAAAACAACTTCAAAACCATGCTTTAGGATATTTTATTGAGGCTCGTAAGTAACTTTTCCCATTCTAAAATTACTGAATTTATCGAAAATTTTTGTACTGATTTTGGGGCATAAATGCCATATTTCTCTCGTAAGTTTTTATGTGTCATTAGGTGTTCTAGAGCGAGAGTAAACTCGTAGGGTTGATTGCCGCTGACTAAAAGACCATTTTTTGTATGCTCTATTAGCTTGTTTGTCCCCTCACAATTGGCAAATCCGACCGCTGGTAAGCCATGTGCTAGAGCCTCTGCTGTTGCCAGTCCAAAGCTTTCATAAGAAGAAGGCAGAGCAAAAATATCGGCGTCAACATATTCTGCTGAAATATCAGATGTGGTTCCGGGTAAAAAAATACGATTATTTAAACCAAGATTACTAATTTGTGCTTCAAGCTGCTCACGAAGTAGACCCTCTCCAATTATTTTTAAATCCCAATCAGAATATTGATTTGCAAGTTGTGAAAATGCCTCAATTAATAACGCTTGATTTTTTTGAGGGTCTAACCTCCCCACATTTAAAATTGTTTTACGCTTTTTATGTGTTGTATTTAAATTTATACGTTTAGGGAATGTCACAGGATTAGAAATGGGTATCATTTTTTTTTGTATAATTGAGGGGTAAGTGTTTTTTATTTCCTCAGATAAAACGGTTATTTTCTTTATAAAATAACTACTTAGCATAAACAGAAAAAATTCCTTCCATCTTTTTTTATAGTGTGTTGGAATAATGTGTTCACTTCCTATCACTGGTATGCCTGTACCAATAAGGGATATCGAGAGAGGAACAAACATACTGTGCATAAAGGCGACCACGACATCTGGACGGTGTTGTTTTATAATTTTGCGCATAGTTATAATGCGTGTGATACTTTCCCATAGTGTTGAATTGCTTTTTGTATTTCCAATACCTAGACAGATACGTTCTATTTTTTTATTTATGGGGTAAAAAGTTGATCCTCCTGCAGTATCAAACGTTAATATACTTACATGATATTTTTGAGTATTACTAAGACCTGAGGTTATATCTGCCAGTACGCGCTCTGCACCACCGCTAATTCCGTCTAATGCTTTAATAGCGAAAAGAACTTTCATTTTCTTTTAATTTCCTCAAAAAATGTTTCCCATATATTAAAGACGTTTTGTGGGCTGTAGGATTTCATTGAGTTTATGCCTTCAATCCCTAATTTTACGCGCATTTCATTGTCTATCATTGCTTTTTTTAGGGTTTCAGATAGTGAAGTAGCGTTGTTATTTCCGATTGCTAGCCATCCATTTTTTTTGTCTTGTATCAGATCACGTATGCCTGCACATTGCTCAAAACCTACTACGGGTAACCCATGAGACAAGCTTTCCGCTACAGCATTAGGAAAGCCTTCCCACCGCGATGGAAGGCACATTAATTGGGATTTGCAATAGTGTGCTGACACATCATGAATGGCACCTAAAAGGAAAACCCGTTTGGTTAAGCCTAATTTCTGAATTTGCGTTTCTAATACCTCTCGATCCCCTCCTTCTCCTGCAATATTGAGGATCCAATCGGGAAAATCATCAGATATTTTTGAGAAGGCTTTTATCAATATGGTTTGATTTTTTTGGTATCCAAGGCGACCAACGCATAAAAGTATTTTTGGGGTTTGCTTAGAGCCATAGGGTTTAGCAAATTTAAGAGAAGGAAAAACAGGATTTGAAATGCATTTTATTTTGTCGTGTAAATACTTAGGATAATCTTTACGATAGCTCTCACATTGTATAGTTATACGCGTTGCAAGCCGGAAAGATTGATATATTAGCCATTGCCATTTTCCGGCTTTTAGATGTTCAAATCTTGCCGGTGCTTCTCTTTCGGCTGCAATGATCGGAAATCCCATTCCCCATGAATAAAGGCGCGTTGATATAAATGTGCCATGTTGAAATGCCATGATAACATCAGGCTGTATTTTTTTAAGTAATGCGCGCATTTTTAGCATTCTTTTAAAACGGAGCAACCATCCTGCTTTTACTTTATGTTTACCAAGATTAAGATTGTACCATTTTATACGTTCGTCAAATTCATAAAAAGCCTTTGCTTCTGCAAGATCCCACGTTAGCAACGCTGTTTCATGTCCACGCGCACTCATATCGTTCAACAAGGCTGTAGCCATGCGCTCTACGCCACCAGCCATGTTATTAAAAGAGCGACATACTATCAATATTTTCACTTTTGGGCCGCCTTTTTCATTTTTATTTCATGCAATAAACGCCTAGGTGCGGTCTTCATAAAATGAGATAATGTTTTAATAGGGCAATGCAAAAACAAGCGGATTAAAGCATTGAGCATTTTTAAATGATTGCCCGCAAAATGGTGGTAGCGTATAAAAGGCCATCTTTTTGCGTATTCGTATCGTCCCACAGATCTTAAATAGTCTTTATATTTTTCAGCTAATTGAATTTCATTTTCAAGGTTTTTTTCTGGGGATTTATCTTGGGCCTGTGTCGAATATTGTATGTATAAATGTTCGGTACAGCCAATGAAATGCCCACCCGCAAGCCCTAGACGTATAGCAAAATCAACATCTTCAACACGGCGAAAATTTTTATCAAAACCACCGATCTCTATAAATGTTTCTTTACGGGCCATCAATGCACATGTCGGAACGCCAGCGCCATAAAATACATTTTTTTTCTTTCCGTAGAATAATAGATAATCGGCAATTTCATAGCCCTTAGGAGGGATGTTCTGAGATCCGATTGCATTTATCTGCAGTGTATACCCATTGCTATAAATACGTTGCCCAGATGCATAACAAGCTAATAATTTTACACCTGTTTTTTCTTCGTAAGATTTAAGATGTTGAAATTGAATGCTGCAACGCTCTGGCATTGACTTATCGTCATCATCAAAAAACGCAATAAATTTTCCATTGGCATTATCAATAATTGTTTGTCTAGCCCCAGCTGGCCCTTTGTTTACAGCATGTTTTATAAATGAAATTATGGGATGTTTTTTTTTAATTATTTCAATGAGTTCAATAGAACCGTCTGTGGAACAATCATCGACAATCAATATTTCAATATTGGGCCAATCCTGATTTATAGCGCTTTCAATAGCCCTTTTTATGGTGTCCCTTGCATTAAAACAGGTAATCCCAATGGTTATTAGAGGGGCTGATAAATTATCATTTTTCATAAAATTTTGAAAACCTCTTATTTATACTTAAGCTAGGCATCGCCCATAGAACCCTTCGTATAACAAATACAGGGTGATGTAAGAATAACTTTATTATTTTTTTACAAAATAAAAACTTAAAACCTGCCAAATAATCGTACTTTATTTCTATCCATTTGTAACAGGCTTTATATGATGTGATAGTTTGTATGAAATCTTTATGTTTGTTTAAAAGCTGTAATGTAAAATTTTTTTCATCTTGTATATTTTTATCATTTGTCATGGTCATTTTTTGTATTACCAGAGGTTCCGCTATACCTAAAAAATGTCCCCCTGCTATAGCCAAGCGTATATTAAAATCAGTATCTTCACTTCGATAAAAATTAGGATCAAAACCATTTAGTTTTTTATATGTTGAAGTACGCGCCATTTGAGAGCATGTCGCTGTTGAACCATACCCATTTGCAAGAGGTCTTCCGGTTAATATTCTTTGAGCTACTGCTATATTATTTGGCGCCATCACATTTTCATCTGTTCCCATTGTTTGTTCTACATGCTGTCCTCCATCTGGATAAATTTGAAGGCGCGCGCTATGGCATACAATCAGGTCGTTATTAGGAAAGTTTTTTTCATATTGGATGATACGTTTGTATTGTTGCTCTAAGCGATTGGGCATACTTATATCGTCATCATCAAAAAATATAATAAACTCACCTCTCGCTTCTTGAATGATTTTATTACGAGAGCTTGCTACCCCACTGTTTTGTGTATTTTGAAAAATGTTTATATCGGGATGAAGCGTTTTAATTGTATTTAACAGCTCCCATGTTTTATCAAAGGAACAATCATCTATAATAATAACTTCAAATTTTGGCCAATTTTGAGAAAGTGCTGAATCTACTGCTAAATTAAGAGTTTCTTCGGCATTATATGTTGTTATTCCAATTGTAATGAGTGGAAAATCCATGCTTTTTCTTAACTTGGCTATGTTTTATAATATTCTTTATACCATTCGATAAATTTTGGAACACCCTCATTTATGCTTGTGGTTGGTTTATAGCCTGTGATGGCTGTTGTTTCACTTACATCGGCATAAGTTTCACGCACATCGCCATCTTGCATGGGCATAAATTCAATATCAGCTTTTTTGTCTAGTTCATTTTCTATAAGCTTAATAAAATCCATTAAATTTTCAGACTTTGTATTGCCGATGTTTAAGACGCGTGCCGGTGTTTTTTTATCTTCTACAACGGGCGGGTTTTTAAGTACACCGATAACACCGCTTACGATGTCATCAATATAGGTAAAGTCACGTTTCATTTGACCATTATTAAATACGGGCAATTTTGTGCCCTCACATATGGCTTTTGTGAAAATAAACAGGGCCATATCAGGGCGACCCCATGGACCATAAACAGTGAAAAAACGCAGACCTGTTTGTGGAATGCGGAAAAGATGGCTATAGGCGTGGCTCATCAATTCATCGCTTTTCTTTGTTGCGGCGTAAATTGAGATCGGGCTATCCACGCGATCTTGTACAGAGAATGGTAATTTTGTATTTCCGCCATAAACGGAGGATGAGCTGGCATATACCAAATGCTCAAACCCTTTTGTATGTCTACATTGCTCAATAATATTCAAATGCCCAATGATATTACTGTTTATATAGGCATGTGGATTTTCAAGGGAGTATCGTACGCCTGCTTGCGCCGCCAGATGGATGACGCGCGTAAAGGGCCCCTGCTCCGCCCATAATTTTTCCATGCCGTCTTTATCGCTAATATCGATTTTCACGAAGGTGAAATTTGTATGTTCTTGTAGTTTTTTAAGGCGGGATTCTTTTAATGTAACATCGTAATAGTCATTGAGATTGTCAATGCCAACGACGCTTTCCCCAGCTTCCAGTAACCGTATAGAGCTGTGAAAGCCTATAAAACCGGCGGCACCGGTAACGAGTATGGGGTGTGACATTAAAACTCCGACATATATATTTATAAAACAATGACCGTTTATAAACTATGCTGCGCATCTAATCCAGTGCTTGTAGGGTTAGTTTGTTTATTTTTTACCAAAAACCCACCAGCCCCTTTTGCTCTGGCTTTCGGCGAGTTGTTTTATTGTATCTTCAAGCTTTGATAGTTTTTCGTCTTGTAAATCTTGCTTGCTTGCTCTTTTTTCGCTCTCACTGCGCTGATCGGTGAGTTGGGCTGTTACCTTGCTGACGACTTCTTGCTCTTTTTTGAGCATATCTTGAAGATTTTCAATTTGATCAGAAAGTTGCCTACGCTCTCTTTCGCGCTCAGATTCAAGATTTTTTACCTTCTCGCGTGTCAGCTCAAGTTCAACCCTAAGTGCATCTTTATTGTCTGATTGTGTATGATCGGACTTCGAACTGGGTGTGTTATTGTCTTGTTCTTTTGGGATTTTAATTTTGTCGCCATAGATACGCACAAGCTCAGACACATCTATTTTTGGACGTTTTGTGTCCTTATCTATAAGGCTGATATTCTTTTCATCAATATGACGATAGAGCGTTTGGCGCGTTACACCAACCATTTTAGCAGCCTGAGACAGAGAAACTTGCATGTGTAAACCTTTGTAACATTAGACAATTGAATAGACATACAATAAGCGTAAAGCGATTAAAGATCAATGATTGCTTCGGGGAATGACGTGTTTTTTTATGCCATTAGAAAGAAGAGGGGATATTACCCTTTAAAACTGTATGGATGGTTTTGTCTTATGCAACATACAATTTAACACAATATTGGATGTCTATTTTCGCTCGCGTAGTTTTATTTGCGATTCGAAGCGATTCTGCAGTATTTAAGAAAATCTTCGTGTTAGTGACTTAAAATAAGGGCTTGATTGTGGATAAAACAGGGGTGCGAATCGGCTTTTACGCTGTAAATAACCGTTTCAGAACAAAAATCATACAAGCGAGATTGTGGATAATAAAACTGTATGATAGTGTTTCATCATGCAATTGGGATGATTGTCTCATTGTATGTTTAAGCTGTTCAATCCAAGTCTGATGTCTTCAGGCTTATTTGTCCCGCCATTTTGCCCATATTCATGGGTGTTTTACGAATGATATAACTTTTAAACGAAGGAGGAGCAAAACCAGACCTTTAAAAAAGCAAAAACCGCGGCGGCAACCACGGTCTAGCTAAGTACGGTATTCAAATCTTACTCAATGAATATAGCGTATTGCGAATCGGGCATCAAGCGAAAAATCACTTTTTCGTTAAGGTTTTTTATACCCTGATTTTCTTTAAAAGGATTGGTATCGCTAGGATATAGCTATGCAAAACATCAATACACACGAACTGCCCGCGAGTGCATATCGCGGGGGGCGGATAAGTACGCCTAAATTACGAGGTGCACATCAATATGCTCGTGACTTTGAGGGGTTAGAGGATGATTGCAATCGCTTTGATTTACTAAAATTGGTAAAGCGAGGCGGCCGTTTAATTGGGTTTACCCCCAGAATGACCGAACTTTTAGAATATTATCTGTTATTCACGCGTGATTGTGATTGGCAATCAGGCCATCGCCCTATTGTGTTTCAGTCTCTCTCAAAAACCGCCCTTGATTTAGGTGTGTCAGAGCGCCAGATTCAAAAATTGGAATCTATGCTCGCCAATATTGGCGCAATGACCTGGAATGATAGCGGTAATCATCGTCGTTATGGTGTCCGGGATACACAGACGCAGGAAATACTATATGCTTTTGGTGTAGACCTTACGCCCCTAGCCTCATTGCGCGCCCTATTACAGGATAAATTGCAGGAGAAGAAGCTCTCAGACGAGGCTTGGATGGAAGCAAAACGCCGTATTTCATGGTACCGGAGTCAAATCCGCGCGGTTATTGCAGAAATAGCAAACCATAATGAGACCGAGCATTTATCTGCACGTTTTATGCAAGCATATGAGAGACTATCTTACTCTATTCGCACCTATATGAGCCTGAATGATTTGGATGCTTTGTTAGAGTTGCACCATAAACTGTATAATGAGGTTTCTTTGTGCATTCAACAGGTTTCAGATGCCGTATCAAGCCATCAGTTACATGTAAATAATACGTCCATGGACGAAGAAAAGGTCGTCCACAAATACTCTACAAAACAACCTAAATCAGATAAATCTGATACACGTAGTTCACAGAACATAGCTTCCAAAAAAGCTGTAGCGGAAATTGAAGAGACTCAATCGGTTGATCTGGAGCAAGTTGATATTTCTGTTTCAGAAGAAATTGGAAAAGTGACGTGGAAGCAGGTTCTTAATGCCTCGTCAGAGAGGTTTAAGGCGCATTTTCCAATGACAGATAGGCCATTAAATTGGTCGGATATTGTTGATGCTGCTTATGCACTTCTTCCTGAACTTGGCATTAGCCGCGCTGCTTGGTGGAATGCTTGCTCAGTTTTGGGACGTAACGGTGCTGCTATTTGTATCATGATTATTGATCAAAAAGCGCAGGCCGATGAAGGACGTGTTCGTAATCCAGGCGGCTATTTGCGAGAGATGACAGCGCGTGCGGAACGGGGGGATTTAAACCTACAACGCTCTATTTTTGGGCTTTTACGCCGTGAGGTTAATGATGATGCCTAGAGATATACCATGCTTGTGCCATCAAAACATTCCACAATTCGTTGTGATGGTCATTCTTGCCGGATATGAATTCTTGCCACAAAGGGTATATTTCTGATGTTTCAAATAGTGGCGTATGGATGTAAATTAAATTTTCGGCCCAATCGCGTAATTCATTGCGTAGCCATGATGATATAGGCGGTGTAAAGCCTTGTTTTGGGCGATGAATAAGGTCTTTTGGTACATAATCACACAATAGATCATACAGTGGTTTTTTTCCCTTTGATTTGTTGTAGAATATTTTTTGTTCAATCGGCATTTGCCAAGCAAGCTCAAAAACGTCTTTATCCAGTAAAGGACTACGCACTTCGAGAGAGGAAAACATGGAAGCTCGGTCTATTTTGACTAAAATATCATCAGGAAGATAAAGATGCGTATCAATCATCATCATCCGTTCTAAATCTTATAGATTCTCATTTTGACCAAGATAGAGATTTTCGGGACATTTCAGATCGGGGGACATGCTAAGCGTTCTTAGAACAGCTGCATCAAAATTATCTTCTTTTAAAAACCCTGCTATTGAGTGGATTCATTTTCCATTTATTTTCAATGTGTTATATATATTGTGTGACGGGTATAAAAGAATTTTAGGAATTGGTCTAGCTGTATCTAATAGTTTTTTGAGCATAAAATAGCGTTTATAACCGCAAAAAACCTCATCTCCTCCATCGCCGCTCAGTGCAACGGTTGTATCTTTTTTTGCCTGTTGGCAAAGTACTATTGTTGGAATTTGTGAGTAATCAGCAAAAGGTTCATCATAGATTTGTGGCAGGTCAGGAATGACTTTAAGGCTTTCTTCTGGTGTAACCATATAGGTTGTATGATCTGTGTTTAAATGTTTTGCTATTTTTTCGGCATGACGTGATTCATCATGTGTATGATCATTAAAGCCAATACTGTATGTTTTTACGGCTTTGTTGGATTGTTCTTGCATTATTGCAGTGATAAGAGATGAATCAATGCCACCAGATAAAAATGCCCCAAGGGGAACATCAGCCACCATGCGCTTTGCTACTGCGGCAGATAATATGGGCTTCAGCTGTGCCCTACTCTGGGTTTTATCAAGAACGTCGTCTGATTTTCGAAGGCTCCAATATCGCTGTTTCTTTTGTAAAAGGACATCTGATTTTTTTTCTTTTAAATCATTTCCATGTAATGTGACCCAATGCGCGGGCGGTAATTTATATATATTTTTATAAATAGAGAGCGGCGCAGGAATAAAACCAAAATAGCGATATGCTTGAAACGCCTCTTTATCAATTTTCAAGCGAGTTTTAGCAAGTTTTTCTAAAGATTTAAGCTCGGATGCGAAGGCAATTTTATTATCGACCCAACCCGCATAAAGTGGCTTTTTTCCTAAGTGATCACGGATAAAATGCAATGATTTTGTTTGTTTATTCCAAAGTGCAATTGCAACCATCACTTTAATTAAAGGGATGGTTTTTTCTATGCCTAAATAAGCAAACCCTTCGAGCAATATTTCAGTATCACTATGGCCATAAAATTTTATATCTGGCTTGACTGTTTTCAGGGCGTGAACAAGTTTATCAGTGTCATAAATTTAGCCATTATAAACCATCACATAACGCCCACAATGTGATGTCATTGCTTCGGACAGGTCTAAAATTGAAAGGCGGCGATGGCCTAAATAAATGCCCTGTTCTACATCATGTCATATGCCTTGTGCATCGGGGCCACGATGCGATAATGCCATGCTCATTTGATTAATATGTATAATATTCTCTTGTGCTGAAGATGTATTATTCACGGTAAAAAAAACCAGCTATACCGCACATATTCTAGGCTTTCGTAACAAGGTTGGGTTTAAGCTGACTTATTTTTCAGATAATGCATCCATTGCACGCTCAATAATTTCCGCAAGGCTGACGGGACGGCCTTCTTGGTCGGTGGCATTATCGGCCATATTGCAAATCATATCATATGTTTCCGGTCTTATTTTAGTATTGAACGGATATGTACGCCCAGTTCTTCCGCGTGTACGACGTGGTCGCATTGAGCGCTCTGTTGTTTCGCTATGGGCTTGTGTATCAGAATGATAAAGAGGCTGCTCTGGCATAGGGATTATTTTTGGCGGCTGAACCGGCGCTTTTGATAAAAACCCTGATTTTTCGCTGATTTCTCTGACTTTACGGTCAATTTCTTCGCGGCTTTGCTCTTGAAAATCGTCAGTATCATCAAAATCTAAGCTCAGTTTTGCGCGTGTGTCTTCTTCTATTGTGAGATCCATGATAAGTCCCCTCCTCTTTCATAAATTATGCGGCGGCCGCATTTTCTGTTTGTGATGTTTTCAGACGCTTTAAGACGGCATCGGCAAAATTATACGCATCGGCATGTGCTTTTGCCAAACCACTGACCTGTGATGGGTTTAGGTCATGTAACGCCCTTCCGGTCGAAAACATTGTTTTATAGGCCTCACGCTCAATCAATTGGGCCGATAGGACTGAAACTTGTGCATTGGTAAGCTGTTTTGAAATATCCAAGAAATTACGTGATAAAATTGCCGCGGGCATGCGGGTGAATAAAATGGCGTAATCAATCTTACGACCAAACCCCTTTTCCGTGCGTTTTACCAATTTTATGGCCTCTGCGGCTTCGTTTGCGTCTAAAATTGACCCTTGCACAGGGATAATGACCAGATCAGCCTTACTGACGGCATAGGTCACGCGCATATTTTTTGTACCTTCAAGGTCAATAATTACGGCCTTAGAGGTTTTTTTTGCGGCTTCGATATTATCGAGGATCGTTTCCTCATTCTCATCGCAAATAATATCAAGCAAATCAGGTTTTCTGTTTAACGCATTCCATCTTTTAAAGGGATAGTTTGGATCGGCATCAATAATAGTGATTTTACTTTGTGTTTGATGAACAAGCTCACTGGCTAATGTCAGTGATGCTGTGGTCTTCCCTACTCCCCCTT
>CAXBFT010000042.1:0-12791 GCA_963974945.1 uncultured Alphaproteobacteria bacterium | reverse complement strand
CCTTCTACTGAAGAAGTGAAGAAAGAAATTTCACAGAAAATGACGCAAAAGGTTGGCGAATATATTGCCGAGACCAAGAGAAAACTTGAGAAAGATCGTGAACCTCTAAAACGCGCAATCACAACATTAAAAGGCCGCCACCAGAATGAACGCATAGAATTAAGAACGCAGCATAATGATCGTTGGAATCAGGAAGAAAATAAGCGCTCTGAACGCTTGCCGCATGGCTTTATGGGTTTGTGGCACAGAATTACAGGTGTGTACCAAAAAATCCGCAAACTTAATGAGCTGGAAACTGTCCGGTGTGAACGCCGTGACAGAAATGAAGCGCAAGTCCTAATCGAAAAGCAATTAGAGGAACGCGGTAGATTACAAGTGCATGTCCAATCCAAGCGTGAGAACCATCACAAAGCCATGCAAGAACTCAGACAAGATATTGCGACATACACTAACATGCAGAGCTTTTCTGACCGTACTCAAGTGCATAAACAAGGCTATTCCCAAGAAAATTAGGTGGTCAATCATTCAGTTGCCTTTAGTTATAAACCCTAGACTTGGCATTTATTAGCATATTCGTCCATTGCTCCCCTATTTAACATTAATTGCAGCAGTTAACTCCGTGACTCTTGGCAAAATATATCGTAAATTTTCTGTTAAATGATAGAGAATTAGAAAATTAAATATATGCCCAAGAGAAAAAGTAATAAAGCAGGTAGTGAACTTTTTATTGTAGACAATAGCGAAGATGACTGGAAAGCGCTTCGATACCTTCAAGACTGGTGTCAAATCTCAAAATCCATAGATATCGCTACGGGATATTTCGAGATTGGAGCCCTAATAGCTCTTGAAGGAGAATGGCAAAAAGTTGACAAAATTCGCATTCTTATGGGAAATGAGATTTCAAAAAGAACAAGAAAATCTTTTGAGCAGGGCCTGAAAGAAATTACGTCTAAACTTGACAGCAGTATAGAAAATGAAAAAGAAAAAAATCATTTTCTTGCTGGCGTGCCCGCAGTCGTTGAGGCAATTCGCAATGGAAAGATTGAATGCAAAGTTTATCGTAAAGATAAATTTCATGCAAAAGCCTACATCACACATGCTCGTATGGAAGTTGTAGGATCTTCTGCTCTCGTAGGTTCATCTAACTTTACTTTACCTGGTTTAACAGATAATATTGAACTTAATGTTCAAGTCACTGGCGCTCCTGTTTCTGTACTTCAAGAGTGGTATGATGAACATTGGGAACAAGCTGAAGACGTTACAACTGATCTTCTGAAGGTAATAGAACGGCACACCCACGAATATATGCCCTTTGATGTTTACGCCCTCTCATTACAACAATATTTTCTTGGTCATGAAGAATCAGCATCAGAATGGGAAAGGCACAAATCCCGCATATATCCTATTTTAGACAAGTATCAACAAGATGGATATCACGGACTTGTTAAGCGCGCCAATAAATATGACGGAGCTTTTCTCTGTGATGGTGTTGGTCTTGGTAAAACTTTTATTGGCCTAATGTTAATAGAACGTTTTGTTGTTCACGAAAATAAAAATGTAGCCCTATTCGTACCAAAAGCAGCCCAGGCTCCCGTCTGGGAGCGCGAGCTGAGAAAGCGATTGCCAGACCTATTCAGCGGCTATAGTAGACTTAAAATCTTTAGCCATACAGATCTCATGCGAGATAAAATTTCCGAAGAACTGGAGCAAGTTCGACAGCAGGCTGACATCATCATCATTGATGAAGCACATCATTTTCGAAACACCGGAACAAAGGGTGAAAAAGAAGGCGAACGCCGATCAAGGTATTGGAAGCTTTATGATATTGCTGAGGGGAAAAATATATTTCACCTAACTGCCACACCAATCAATAATAGTCTGCTTGATTTTCAGCACATGGTTGAACTTTTTTCACGCCACGAACCAGGACATTTTTCAGAAGCACCACTTGGAATACATTCTTTAGCTGGGCACATTCGACGCCTGGAAAAATCAATTGAAAAGCAAGTTCTGAACAGCCATGAAGATGTTGATCTTTTAGAAATAAATTATGCTGAGGCAGGAAATATTCTATCTGCGGACGCTCTTTTTGATGCGTTGGTCGTTCAAAGAAGTCGCAGCTACGTTAAAGAGAGTGTTTCCAGAGAAAGTAACAATGCCTTAATGTTTTCTGAGCCACGCAGCCCAAAGGTTGTGGAATACTCAGTGAAACAAACATACGGCAAATTGCTCGATATGGTTGCGGATGCTTTTCACAAAAAAGCTCCGCTTTTCTCTCTACCCATATATTACCCTTATGCATACTATACAGGAGATGATGAATCGGTTGATCTTGCTCTTGAAAAGGGTCGGCGTAAGCAGGTCGTATCACTAATTCGCACCGGATTTTTGAAACGCTTTGAGAGTTCCGCCGAAGCCTTCAGACAATCGTGCTGGAATCTCCTCTGGAAACTTTTAGCGTGGCTTGATGTTCATGCTGAAACCGAACACGAGAAGGATGCCGTTGAACATTGGAAGAGACGAAATGCAAAACTAATAAATTACGAACCAAACTTTGATCTTCTGGAGGACCTCGAAGAAGACTTGATTGCGCCTGAGCTACTAGATGCGGTCGCGAAACTTGATCGGAATGAGTATGATATTGAGAAAATTATTCATGAGACAATTCAAGATCTAGAGCAGCTCTCTGATTTTCTTGAAGAGCTGGAGAAATTTAAACCTTCGCAGGATAAAAAACTCCAAGAGCTTATAAAATTGCTTAAAAACGATTCCGTTGCTAGCAAACATAAGATCATTATCTTCAGCGAATTTAGCGACACTACGCGATATCTATTTGAACAGTTAAAAGCTACGGGAATAGATGGCCTTGCTCAGATAGATGGAAATTATAAAGGGGATCGCTCCACAGTTATTCGTCGATTTGCCCCGTATTATAACGAAAGTTCTAGCAAGGAACTCAATGATGAGGGGTTGGAAGAAATCCGTGTCCTAATCTCTACAGACGTGCTTTCCGAGGGCTTAAACCTGCAGGACGGAACAAGGCTTATCAATTATGATATTCACTGGAACCCTGTACGTCTAATGCAACGGATTGGCCGGGTTGACCGAAGAATGAATCCAGAAATTGAAGAACGGATTATCAAAGATCATCCAGAGCAGAAAAAACTGCGCGGTACCGTCGGGTATTGGAATTTCATTCCCCCAGCAGATCTAGATAATCTTTTAAAATTATATCAAAAAGTTTCTCATAAAACTCTAAGAATTTCAAAAACGCTCGGGATCGAAGGCGGAAAGTTACTTAAAGCAGATGATGATTTTGATGATTTGAAAAACTTCACAGAACCGATGAACAGATGCATCTAGAGTTTCAAGATTTACTCCGAGAAAATGAAGGCTTAGAAGAACAATTAAACGGGCTCCCGAACGGAATATTCACCGGCAAAGAGCACACAAAATCTGGATCTCGGGCCGTATTCTTTTGTTATGCTCGCCCAGCCCACGACAAGCAGCTTAGTGAAGAAACTGAGGAAGATCTCTGGACGACTGAATCCGGCGATGTGAAGTGGTATCTTTATGATCTGAAGAGCGAAAACATTATTGAAGAGGCTTCACAGATTATCGAGTTTATCCGCAGCAAACCAGACACGCCAAAGATCAACAAAATAGATCAAACCCAGCTTTCGGACATTCGACAGAAGATTGAAAAACATATTACCCAAACTTATTTACGGAAGGTCCAAGCCCCAGTGGGCATCAAGCCGGTGCTTAAGGCCTGGATGGAGCTAAATTAGGAAAAAGTTATGAATGCATTACAAACCTCCGGTATTGAAAACATCAAAAACTTTGACCAGCTTTTTCCTTTTTTAAGAAATGAGTTAGATTGGCCCATAGAGGAAAAAGATTTTGAAATCAATGATCTCACCTTTATATACGATGCCGCTAAGGATCTTGGGCTAAAAGAAGACGACATTGCCCACATCAGAGAAATTCGTCAACTTCGTCCGCTGGAAACCAACCAACCTTGGGGCGTATTTTTTATTAACTTTGAAGACAAGAAAATTCCAATTGGCGTTTTAAAACGTGTACTGGGCGGGCTAACTCTTAAAAAAAGAGAATCTGCAAATAAGGCAGAACAAAAAGGATGGGATCTTCATGACCTTCTTTTCATCTCAGCCCACGGCCACACAGGTGATCGGGAATTATCCTTTCTTCATTTCGCTGAAGAGGCTGGCAGTAAAAATAAAATTATTTTAAAGGAACTGGGCTGGGATCGGCAAGACACCAAAACAAAACTGAGCTATGTCGCACATGCCCTCAAGGATAAACTAAGCTGGCCTGACGATCCAGAAAACCAAGAAGCTTGGCGAGCGCAATGGACTGGTGCCTTTACCAGCAAACATGGCGCAGCTATTTCTACCGCCAAAGACCTGACCAAAAAACTCGGCGTCCTCGCCACACGCATTCGCATATCGGTCAATGAAGTTATTGAGGCCGAAACGGCAAACGGCCCCCTTACAAAAATTTATGAGAATTTTAAGCAGACCCTGTTCCACAATCTGGACCATGACGGCTTTGCCGATATGTATGCACAGACCATTTGCTATGGCTTACTAGCCGTGCAGATTGATCGCGCCAATAATGGCCTAGATACCAAGGCGCTCACCGCCGATGACGTAGCTTCCCACTCAGGCATGATCCTGCAGCCTTTCCTGAAAGATCTGATGGAGACTTTCCTTGCTGTAGGCGGGCGAAAAAGTAAAATTGATTTCAATGAGCTTGGTATTGTCGAGGTTGTGGATGCCCTTCAGCAAGCAGACATGACTGCAGTTCTGGTTGATTTCGGCAATAAAAACCGCAATGAAGATCCCATCCTGCATTTCTACGAGCATTTTCTCAAAGAATATGACTCGATCATGCGAGAGCAGCGCGGAGTCTATTACACACCATTACCGGTCGTGAAATTTATTGTCCGCAGTGTCGATGAAATCCTACAAAAAGAATTCGGGTTAGAGGACGGTCTGGCCGATACCGCAACCTGGGATGAAATGATCAAACGCAATGCGGAGATCATCCTGCCAAAAGGGGTGAACGCGGATGAGCCCTTTGTTCAAATTCTGGATCCGGCGACTGGCACAGGTACGTTCTTGGTTGAAGCGATTGACCTGATCGAAAAGCGGATGAAGGACAAATGGTCACGCGGCGGAAAGTCCACGAAGGAAAGCAATGCTCTGTGGAATGATTACGTGCCGCAGCATCTCTTACCCCGCCTTAACGGGTTTGAACTGATGATGGCGCCTTACGTCATCGCTCACATCAAGATCGGCATGAAACTTGCCGAAACAGGATATGAGCCAAAGAACACAAACCAGCGCGTTCGTGTTTTTCTGACCAACACACTTGAGGAGCCTATCAGCCAAGGCGGCTCTGGCAGCCAAATGTCTATGAATATTATTGAGGACAGCCTCAGTGCCGAGGCCCATGGGGCGGATGAAATTAAGGCCCACACGCCAATTACTGTAGTTATCGGTAACCCGCCTTATTCAAATTTTGGACAACTTAATCAAGGGAACAGAATCAAAAAATTATTGAAGGATTATAAGAAAAATCTAAACGAACAAAAAACAAACCTAGACGATGATTACATAAAATTTTTCCGACATATGCAAAACATAATTCAAAGCAATGACATAGGTATCCTAGGAATAATTACTAACCACACTCATATTGATGGGCTAACTCATAGGCAAATGCGGAACAGCTTACATCAAACTTTTCCAATTTTATACAACCTGGAGCTCAACGGCAGCATAAAAAAAAGAACGGCAGAGCTAGAAAAAGTGAGCGATCAAAACGTATTTGACATTCAGCAAGGAGTTTCAATATCACTGTACGTTAGAATGAAAACCCTCAATGATAAAGCATCCTATTTTTCATTATCTGGACAACGCCAAGAAAAATACAATTTTTTAAACCAAAAATCGATTACGTCGATTAACTGGACAGCGTGTTTTCCCAGAACACCTAAATATTATTTTTTGCCATTTACCAATGAACATGGAGATGACTGGGAAGGTGCTTATTACTGTTTAAATAAAATTGTACCAAGATCTTCCTCAGGCATAAAAACGCATTTGGATCCTATATATGTTGATTTTGATCAACGCGTGGTTAAGGAAAAAACATTAGAGTTTCTGAATAAAAATGGAACAAAGACACCTCTAAAAGATACAAAACGTTCTTCAAAAGAGCGTAAAGCAAATCTATTGGCGCTCTCAATAAAGAATGACCAAGAAAAAATACTTCATAGTATTCAAGATTACGAATACAGAGCCTTTGACAGAAGAAAAGTCTTATACATTCCTGAAGCAATTGAAGCAGGAGATCACAGATGGCCTATAATGCAACATCTAATTAATGACGCTTTAGCGTTAATAACCACACGACAGACAAGCAAAGGTATTTTTAATCACATTATGGTTGGCACTGGGCTGATTGACATGTGTTATCTCTCTACAGCTACTAAAGAATGTGCATATTGTTTTCCCTTTTTTCTTCTCCCAACTGAAGGAGATTCTATAATCCGCCCCAACCTAGATAGCGATTTCACAAATACATTGGCTGCACAAATCGAATTGCATTACGACAGCGGTATTAAAATAAAACAAGCCAATATGGGCTTTAAAGCGACAACACCGGAACAAACAGCAATGATCCTGCCCGACCCTTCTATGGGGCGCGGCGACCTAACCAAAACCTTCGGGCCGCGCGACGTGTTTGACTATATCTATGCCGTATTACATTCCCCTTCCTACCGCACACGCTATGCCGATTTCCTAAAGTCTGATTTTCCGCGCATCCCGCTGCCCGTTTCTGCCAAGTTGTTTACGAATCTGGTTGATCTGGGCCGTCAATTGGTTGCCCTACATCTAATGGATGAGAAAGAAGCCAAAGCGCTCGCCAAACCGGAAACCCGCTTTATCAGCACCGGCGAGGCTCGCGTGGAAAAGGGCTATCCCAAATATGAGAACGGCAAGGTCATGATTAATGCCACCTGCCATTTCGAAGATGTCACGCCTGAGATCTGGAACTTCCACATTGGTGGATATCAGGTGTGCGAGAAATGGCTCAAGGACCGTGCAGGCAAAGGCGGTAAAAACCCACGTCCAGGCCGCGTTCTATCCGACGAGGATATTCTTCACTACCGCCGCATTACCATTGCCCTGCGCGACACCATCGCCCTTATGACCCAGATCGATGACGTCATTAACAAGCATGGCGGCTGGCCAGAGGCTTTTGCTGGCAGTGAAGTGAAGGAAGAAAAAACGGGGACGGGATAAAATGGATTTATCAGAATATACGCAAATTATCGTTGAGACATATTCTGGCCGCAAGCCCGGAAAGTCTAGTTTAATACACGCCCGGCCCATTGCGGACCAAGTTTATCCCACCAATATGGATGTGGAGTGTTCACGCCCTATGAGAAAAGAACATCCTGTCGGCACAAAATTTAGAATCTACGTGAAAGAAACAGCACGAGAAGGCGGAAAACCGTTTCTCTACACTCATTACAAATGGCCGTATGAAGTCGTTGAAACGGACTGATCATACAAAGTCACTTGACAAAAATAAATTTTGTGCTATTTTTTAGTTTCGCTTTTGTTGTGTCCGGATGGGTGCAGAGCGTTTTTAAAAACCTGAGAATTGGTTTTGGTAGTGAAAATAGGCCGGATGGCTTCGCATTTTATGACGAAATCCCCCGACATCTTTATTCCAAATCGATTCTCCTTACAGTTCATAAGGAGAAAAATTATGAATCCCAACAAAGTAATTATTAAATTTGAGCAGGTCGCAGACCAATCCAATGAATCCATACGCAGGCTTTCAGGATTCGTCCAGGCCAAATACCTCGTTGATCTGATCGACGCCGCTGACTTAAACGCAAACCCGCGTTCAGCAAAAGTCGGAAATGTCACAGACGACATTATCGACAGTATCAAAAAAACCAAAGATATCTTCCCTTTCAAAACCAAAGGCATCTTGCTGGCTGTTTCTACACCGCCCAAAGAGCTGGAACGCAAGCGCTACGAGATTGAATTCAAAGACTATGAAATCGAAGGCGTTCTTGATGGTGGTCACAATACGCTAGCCATTGCCATTCATATCTTAAATGTTGCCACAGATGATGATAAAGCCATTCGCCGGATCAAACGCTGGACAGACCTAAAAGGAATATGGTCACAATATAAAGACAAAGTTGCAGATATTCGCGAGCAATTGGATTTCTTAGTGCCCATAGAAATATTGGTTCCTGCAGATGATACAGAAGAAGCTCAGGAATCTTTCCGCTGCGCCATTCTAGATATTTGTGCTGCCCGTAATAACAACGTTCAGCTTCTAGCTGATACAAAAGCGAACCAGGCTGGCCATTACAATACGATCAAGGAAATTCTTGATCCTGTTATTGCTAAAGATGTGATTTGGAAAACCAATGAAACGGGTCGTATTCCTGTTCGGGATATTGTAACGCTGAGCTGGATTCCGCTCTCTTTGCTAGATCTGCCCGATGGTGTTAAACGCATCGCACCCTATCAGCTTTACAGCTCTAAAGGACAATGCATGCAGGCGTTTGTGAATTTGATGGAACATGAGGATGTATCAGAGCTTTCCGGTGGCAACTATACCCTGAAAAATAAAAGTGTCGCCAGTGCGTTCGACTTGCTTAAAGACCTACCCAGGCTTTACGACGAAATCTACAGTCAATTCCCAACAGCATACAACAGCGCTGATGGTAAATTTGGTCGTATCAGTTCTGTGAAGTGCTACGCGCCAGGGAGATATGCTGAAGATCCGAAGAAAAATCTGAAGAAAAAGCCAACAACAATGTTCTATGACGAGCCTGTCGATTACCAATATCCGGATGGATTCATCATGCCGCTGGTCTATGCTTTGTCTTCTTTAATAGCTGAAGAAAACGGGCTTTTGAAATGGAAGGTTGATCCTAGTCGATTTATCAAAAACAACCTGGCCAGCATAGTTCAAAACTATAAAGGGGTTCTTGACCTCTCGCAGTGGGATCCGCAAAAAGTCGGTAAAAACAGCGTATCCTACACTATGGCAAAGCAACAGTTTGAACACTGCTTGCTGATGCAAGAACGTAACGCAGCGTAAGGAGGGCATAAATCATGAAAAGACGTGCACAACCAAGTGGTATCAATCTCTCCGAAGAAGATGCATCCATAGTCAAAGGCATGCTGGAAAGAGGTGACCGGCAGCATGATATTGCTGCCTGGTTCGGGGTTAATGGAGGCAGGATCGCTGAAATCGCAACAGGCCACACCTTCTACCACGTTCCTAAAGCTTCTGAAGAGGACATTCCTCTGCCTGGGCCGTACCCTGCAGGCCGAGAGGCTGTAGCTGCCATCAAAGCCCTAGCGCAAGCAAAGCAGGCTATTGCAGCAGCAGAGCAGACAATACGCGGATCCTTGTAAGGACATTAAAAAAAACAAAAAGGGGGCAAGGCCCCCTTTTTGTCCGAATTTTAATTCTTGTGCAAGCGCTGTCGGAAGAACAGGAAGAGTTAAAAATTTTCTTGTTGATGACGCAATGGCCAGATACTCTGAGTGCTAAAATGGCGATACGTTTTGATGGTTTAAAAAGGATATAACGGATTGTGTTCCCGCAGCCAAACCATCAGCCAGAGGGATGAAACGGGAGAGCGCAGCATCTCCCTTTCCAAGCGTATTGTAGTACAATACACAGCTTGCCTTTCGTCTTAACTTTGTTTTTGCACTTAATTTCTAACCTTGCGAACTTTCCACCTGAAACCTGTTCACTGCCTTTGAAGGAAGATAGCCAACCAACTCATTAGCCTTAGGTTTAATGTAATTATAGAGCGACATGCAACTACGCCCGCCTACGTTCAATTCTTCTTCCAAATCAAACTTACGAGCAAGAAATAAAAATTTGCGCTCTTCTTCAGTCACAGCTTGACCATCTGGCCAAACTCCTTTGGAGATAGATAAGCCAACTTCCTTATCAGGCATTTCCTTCCTAACCCCCACAGAATTATTAACGGTTCTAATCAGTGCTGACATTTGCTCGGTTAAAAGCTCATGAATGGCATCAAAGTCCCTAAGATGCTCTTCAGGTAAATCTTTACGAATAACTTCCAAGTCAGCCCTTTCAACAAGCCATCCCCATACCCCCAGTGGCGTAACATTACTGATCAAACGATGAACACGACAATATTCACTGCCTTTTATTTTCACTCTGTGTCCATTGGGAAATCGTATAACCCAGCCTTCATTATTCTTATCAATATCATCCGCTTTATTCACGAAATCATGGATATTCACATATGGATAATGCACGGCCTTTCTAACATTCGCAGCTTCAGTAAAATCATGAAGACGCTTTGAATCATATTCAAAACCATTGTCACAATATGCAGAAAGCAAAACCATCCCCTCATAATCGTATGAAACAACGATGCGGTTTTCAGGGTAGATAATTTCGAACAAGTACGTATGTCCAACCTTCAGATTAGTATGATCAATGTTTTGTCTCAACCATTGCTGCCCCCATGCGGCTTGATCTGAATCAAACGCTCCACGTGTCGCACAGTGCCATTCTTCATTGTGGTGATAAACAATACCCAAAGAACCATCTAATTTTTCTAACGCAAGTATCTCACCATCATGAGTCTCTGCATCCCAAATATCAATTTCTCCAAAATTGAAGAATTTAGGAAATGGTGTGGCAACAATTTTTTTCTGAGATGGAGACAAAATCAACCCACGGGACATAAGGGTGTAAGGATTCCAATTCTGCTCAAACATAGTGATGGGCGTATAATTAAAAAGCTCAAGATCATCTTTAATCCTTCTGGTAATGAAGCCCTTTTTTACATTATCAAGCAAACCAGCATATAGCTCATCAAACATCATCTTACGAGATGGATGTTGTCCAATTATTCCCTCTATCATTTTTTTATCTACAGCCATTACTCTCTAAACCCTACCCTTTCAGAACAAAAGTTAGCACATTTTCTCAATCTATGAATTGAAAAATCATGGATTTGGAAAATGAAAAACGGCTCCGGCAAATGCCGAAGCCGTTTAAAAGGCAGGATATGAAATCCGTCAATATTCCTCAGCCAGCATAATTGTCAGCACACGCATTGTACGCGAAACATCCGCTGGATCATCACTGCCGTATTTCACATCCTGATCGTAATAATCAATCTTCCAAAAAACACTATTACCATTGTGTTCAAATGAGCCGAAATCATGTTCACCATGTGGATCGTTATCTTCCGTGAAGCTATCGAAATCACGAACCTTTGCCGCAATGATTATCTGAACTTCAGGCGGTAGGCTGATAATACCTCGTGTCATGTAAATCTGGCATGGCACTTCGAGCTTCCCAAAAACGGGCATCATCACATATTTGCGGCATGCATCGTTTAATGCGGCTATCTTCAAAGTTTCAGGTGAGTGTTCAATTAAATTTGTCATAGTTTTCTCCAATAATTTGAAATTTCATGAGGGCAGAAAAAAGCCCGCCTAAACGGTGGCGGGCATCTTCTCTTCTTTTGCAGTTTGAAAACCGCGATAACCATATTTGCTGGCAAGTTCATTCAAATTGTCTTTGCTTTGATATGTGCGCTTCCAATCTTTTGGCTTGTAATACCAACATTTTCGTTTTGAATTCCATTGCAAGCCAGCTTCTTTCAAAGCAGTTTTGTTACGTTTCGTATCTCCAGAAACCCAAATCCAGTAGCCGATGAGAGCGATATCAAGATCACGGAGTTTCAAAAGCTCAAAAAGCTTATCCATGAGTTCCTGTTCAACATCTGGCTTGTATTTATATTCGCGATCTTCGCTACGTTGTCCGTGACAAGATTTCAAAGCGGCCTGATATTGAGCGTTAACTTCCTTCATGGTATCGGGATCGCCCCCAAGATCGGGGTGGTGTTCTTTTGCAAGATTGCGGTAATGCGCTTTGATCTCCTCCACTGTTTTTAGATGTTTAAAGTAAAATATTGTGTTCATGGCCTATGCCTCCTTTTGAGTTGATGGAAGGCGAACAGGCACGAGGCGCATTAGGATAAAAAGCAATAACCAACACGGTTTCTTGGCGCGGGCAGCGTTATTGCTTTTTATCCGCGTCCGGCCAGCATCCATCATTAAACACCAAAAGGTGCATAGAGCTTTTTTGAACCCCACATCTTTTTTCAAACATCCCTTAAAGACAGAAGAAGCATAGCTCTATCAGCAAACTTTCATGGACACGCCCAGCTCTGAACGCATCCGGCCATATCATGGACTTAGGAAAACGCACGACAAAGGAGATCGCCATGAACCAAATTGTTAAGACAAACACGCAAGACATTATCAATTCCATACCGGATATCAACGGAACCATCGGCGCTACTCTTGCGCTTGCAGATCAAAGTGAGGCTACAAAGCTTATCGAAGAACAGGCTGGATTAGCTTTCGACATGATACGCGGCGAAGAAACCTTTTATCTTGAAACTGACATCAGCAATCAGGAAAGCTCAGTAAAACGCTCTAAGCAAGCCATAGACGATCAAGAAAAGATACTCTTTGCAACTAGCCCAACAATCAAAGCGGCTCACAGTCGAAACGAAAGAGTACAAGACAGAACGCCATTACAGCTTTTAATCTGGTCAAAAGATTTCACCATTGGATTAAGCTGCTTGTTATGCGGCTTATTTGTCGTTCTGATGGGCGCTACAAACGTCTATTCCATTATAATGGCCTCAGGTA
>CAXBFT010000041.1:0-12912 GCA_963974945.1 uncultured Alphaproteobacteria bacterium | reverse complement strand
GGGCAAAGGAATACGCCGAACACCGGAGCAAATTATTCGTAAATTGAGGCAGGCGCAAGGAATATGACGGTATGGGGATGGATCAGGCCAAGAGGCTCAAAGAGCTTGAGGTCGAGAATGCCCGCTTAAAAAGGGTTGTGGTTGATCTTAGTTTGGACAATCAGATCTGGAAGGATGTTGCCTTGGGAAACTTCTAAGCACGTAACGCAAACGCCAAAGCATCATTTATGCGCAGCAGCGATATGACGTATAGCAGCGCCGTGCGTGCCGTGCCCTTATATAAACAGGATTATTAGCATTAGTATTAGCGCTGCAAATTTGGACAAAAAAATATAACACATGGATATACTGGCTTGCCGTTGTAATGATCAGCATTGTCGGAACCTTAATTACAGATAATTTAACAGATAATTTTGAAATTCCTCTGGAAATTACAACCGCGTTTTTTAGTGTTACGTTAGCGCTCACCTTTACTTTTTGGTATATCAGTGAAAAAACATTATCGATTCATTCTATTTTTACATTGAAACGAGAATTATTCTATTGGGTGACTATTCTTTTTACTTTTGCCTTAGGTACTGCTGCAGGTGACTTGACATCTGAAAGTCTTGAATGGGGTTATGTTATTTCCGGTATGATTTATGGTGGGTTGATTGCCTTAATTATCGCTATTTATTATTTCTTTAAAGCCAATTCCATTTTAATGTTCTGGTCCGCTTATATTTTGACACGGCCATTTGGAGCGTCTTTTGGTGATTATTTATCACAATCTAAAAAACACGGTGGCTTAGGATTAGGTACAATTAACACCAGCATTGTGTTCCTTGTTATTATTTTAATTTTAGTGACCTTTTTAAGTTTTCGTAAGGGAAAAGAAACTATGAATTCAACTTCTATATAATGATGCGCTTCCTTTAAGAACAGGACTCCTTCATATCATATTCATTGACACCTATAGTAATTATTAAGACGAAACATGATAATCTTGCTTTTTGTTAGAAGAATTGCGATAATGCAAAAAAATAAAAGCGGCGGTATATTTAAATGGGACTTCAAAACGACTTTCCTCAGTCATCACTACCACAAACGGCAGATTCCGGTGTGTCCATCATAACCGAAGTTATTCCCTATACACGTGAAAACAGCGATGAACTGAAATTTCTTGTTATAGGCTGTAGCAGCGCAAAAGATACAAAGCGTATATCAAATGCTATTGATTCTGTAAGCCAGGAAAACAAAGGAACGCCGCTTTCAAAAGACACTGTAGATAGTATCTTGAGTGAATTTAAAAAAGGCAAAGACGAAACCTATATACTTGATATTCTTGCTGATAGTGCAGAAGACTTCGAACATGCCATCAACACATTGGTTGACCTCCATGACGATATAGACACCCCTCAAGATGCTTTTTCTTGGCTCAATGAAAGAGGCTATAACCTGCCTGAATTACAGCAGAACGAACCGGAAGCACCATCAAACATATAAAATTTAAGGGGGAGACAATGATGATTAACGAAGAATTTCAGAAGCAAAATTCTACGCCCTCGCTCCTCCAAAATATTTGGGATGATCATTATTGGAATGACCCCACCTGCGATGTTATACGTATGCGGAGCGCCTTGGTTGCAAAACACTTGCAATTAGAAGAGCTTAAACTGGCCGCAACAAAAGAAGTTATTTCAGACCTGCCTATTGGTGGCCTTGCCCTTACAAGCACTGTATTGCCTATTGTTGCTGCCGCGGCGCATATAATGAGCGGTAATTTTGCCTCAGGCGCAATGGAGCTGAGAGATTTGCAAAGCGCTGTCATGCCTGCTCTTGGCCTGAAGTTTGGTCTTGATATAGCTGCAAAGCTTAGTCGTGACTATAAGGGAGCAAGAGAGGATTTTGATACCCTCATTGAAACACTCGCTAATTTTCGAAATAATTCAGAACAACATGGTCATGAAGAAGCCGAACGCCTTCTAAACCTCAACCTTGCTGAGCAAAATATTAAATTATCCGGCGTCCCCCTCGTGGAAAAGGATGAATTTGATAAATACGCCACTAAATTCCTTATGGAGGCACAAAAAATGGGGCACTTAACACCCCCACAAGTCACAGCCTACAGCGCGGAACTTGCCGGAGAAAGCCTTGCCCCCATAGCAAAAGACCACGGAAAATCAATCGGAAATAATTTACAAAAACCACTGCGCACTGCCCTTTTCATCTGGACGGCTTTTACTGAGTCTATAAAAGACCTCGCAAAAATATCTCCTATATCAAAAAGTGTCTATGGAGCAGGAAAAGCCTTAATAAGTGACTATAGAGCAGATAAAGAAACTTCAGAAAATCGTGCAAAAACCAGAGAATCGGCAAAAAGGTCAATCAGTTACATTGAAAAGCACAGCACAAATCCAAAAGTCAAAAGTGAAATGATTAAGGCCAATGTTAATCTAACAGATGTATGGAAATACAAAAAAACACTGGAAACAGTTGATAAAATCAAAGAAAAATCTCCACAAGATAAGAAAAGCTTTCTTCTTGCTACAGGCCTTATGGCGGTATCCGCGACAGGCGTAGCGGCGGGTGCTTATGACCTTATATCTGACCCACAAAGTTTTAATATCGCACAGCAGCTCACCCTTTTTGCCAATGCTTTTGGCTTTTTAGGCTTAGGACCACTCAAAGAAACGGCTGATCTTGTGAAACATAACCATGATGCATTGCATGATGAACAAGCCAAAGAGGCAGAAAAACATACAGCGCTTACAGATAACTATGAAAATCTTCTGGCTATAGCTGAAAAAGTTAAAAGAGATGATAGAAACAAACAGGGCTTTCACAATATGCGCCTGAGAAACAGCATTGTTAGGCCATCAACAATCGTTCCAAATCAACAAGATCACAATCATAATACGCCCGATTAAGATTATTTACGACGTATCATACCGCGTAAATCTTTAAGCTCATCCAAAACAGATTGTAAAACCTGTCTTTGCTCAGATGTCAGATGTTCTTGCTGCTTAGCATTAGTGCTTTGTGTGTCAACGGCTGGTGGAGCATCTTCAATGTTTTCAAGACCAATAAGCGCCGCAGATTCTGGTATTTCACCGCCAAAACTAACGATTATTTGTTTTTTACCAACATCACGTAATAGCTTCTGCACACCCTTAATCGTATAACCTTCCACGTAAAGAAGATGGTGGATAGCGCGAAGCAATGAAATATCTTCCGGACGATAATAACGACGACCGCCACCACGCTTTAATGGTTTTACATAGGAAAACTTGGTCTCCCAGAAACGCAAAACATGCTGCTGCACACCTAGGTCATCGGCTACTTCACTAATCGTACGGAAGGCCGCGGAAGATTTTTTAGTTTGTGAGCTACGCATTGCTGCCCCCGCTTGTTTTGCAGGAAGGTCACCAAATTGAGAGGTCTCACCGCCACTTTTCAGTCGCTCTTGTGCTGCATCCTCTTGTTTCTTTGCACCCTCTAGCATCATCAAAATCCCTTAAAATATTTAAATTATTACTTACCTTTATTCACGCGCTCTTTCAGAACATGTGATGCCTTGAATACAAGGACCTTACGAGGTGAGATTGGCACCTCGACACCTGTTTTCGGATTGCGGCCAATACGCTCGCCTTTTTCACGAATGGTAAAGCTTCCGAATGAGGAAATTTTTACATTTTCCCCTTCAATCAGTGCCTTTGAAATTTCATCCAAAACAGATTCAACCAAGTCAGATGATTCGTTTCGAGATAAACCGACCTCTTCATAAACTGCTTCCGCTAAATCCGCGCGTGTAATCGTGCGTCCATCCATCGTCTATAACTCCATTGTGTATATATTAGATTAGCGCCAACAAACGCTCGCGTCAATTGTTCTGCATGCAATAACTGTAAAAAAGAGATTCAATTCAAGGGGCTAGAGGTATATTTTGAACCAATTAAAATTTAGCCAGAGCAGAACCCCAAGTTAATCCGCCGCCTAATGCCTCAAAAAGCACAACATCACCACGTTTAATCTGACCGCTTCGAACGGCCTCATCAAAAGCTAAGGGGATAGAGGCCGCAGATGTATTACCATGATGTGCAACGGTAACGATAACCTTTTCCATAGGCATAGAAAGTTTCTTTGCCGTTGATTCTATAATACGGATATTGGCCTGATGCGGTACCAACCAATCAACCTGATCAGCAGAAATATTATTATGATCCAACGCAGCCTGCACAGCCTGTGACATAAGAGTGACCGCGTTTTTAAAGACCTCGCGCCCCTCCATAACAATTTTACCGCTATTGCCTGTTGTGCTGACCCCACCGGATGTATAGAGCATATCACGCAGATGACCATTGGCAAAAAGATGGGATGATAAAATGCCACTATCGCCCTCCTCACGTGCCTCTAAAATAACTGCGCCCGCACCATCACCGAAAAGAACACATGTCCCGCGATCTGTCCAATCAAGGATAGAGCTCATTTTCTCTGCGCCAATAACAAGGATACGGCGCATCTGCCCCATCTTAATAAAATTATCTGCAATACCAAGCGCATAAACAAACCCCGTACATACCGCCTGCACATCAAACGCCATACCAATAGGCGCGCCAATTGCCGCCTGAACCTTTGCCGCAACGGATGGAAATGTTTCATCTGGCGTTGTTGTTGCAACGATAATGGCATCAATATCAGACGCCTGTATTCCTGCGCTTTCCATTGCATTACGCGCGGCAATCACCGCCATATCGGATGTCGTTTGATTATCGGCGGCTATTCTGCGCTCTTTAATACCGCTGCGCTGAAATATCCACTCATCTGTTGTATCAACAATTTTTTCCAGATCAAAATTGGTCACAATGTTTTCAGGAAGATAGCTTCCCGTTGAAAGAATATATGAACATTGCACCATGATAAAAAGACCCTTTAAATTTTTCTACGTACCCTGATTAAGCAGAGTTTCCTGCTCGGTCAAGTGGCTTATGTCATTGGCGACCTGATCGATATAGCCCTGACGCGCCAAACGCACAGCCATGATTACGGCGCTAGAAAAACCAAGTGCATCTGCCCCGCCATGGCTTTTAATGCACAAACCATTCAGACCGAGAAAGACACCGCCATTATACAAACGCGGATCCAGCTTTTTCTTTAAACTGCGTAATGAGTAATAAGCAAAAACCCCACCAATCATGGCCAAGGGATTGGATGAAAACGACTGGGTTATGTATTGCTTCATCATTTTACCAACACCCTCTGCCGTTTTTAGGGCGATATTACCCGCATAGCCATCACAAACGATGACATCCACAACGCCCTTGGTAATATCATCACCCTCAACAAAGCCTTTATATGTGCCGGGAAATTCAATGCGCGATAAAATCGTACCCGCCGCGCGCACATGATCCGGCCCCTTGGTATCTTCTGAGCCGACATTAAGCAAACCAACACTAGGGCGAGAAATTTTCTTATACGCCCGCGCAAAGATTGAGCCTAGTACAGCGAATTGCACCAATGTATCGGCATCAACCAACACATTCGCCCCAAGATCGAGCATGACGCTCGTACCATTTACGCCCGGCATAACCGATGCAATGGCAGGACGATGAATACCGGGAACAGTTTTCAATACAATCTTCGCCATAGCCATTAATGCGCCTGTATTGCCCGCAGAGACCACAGCATGTGCCTTACCGTCTTTAACCGCCTCTATGGCCATACGCATACTGCTGCCCTTGCTAGAGCGAAGCACAAGCGATGGTTTGGCATCATTTTCAATCATCTTATCTGTATGGATAAGGGTAACACGACCCTTCAGGGTTTCATATTTTGACAAATACGGCGTGATACGATCTTCATCCCCATAGACCAAAAAGAAAACATCGGGGCGGCCCTTGACCACCAAATCAAGTGCAGGAATAACCTCAGATGGGCCAAAATCTCCCCCCATCGCATCAACTGCAATGCAAACAGATTCTATATTTGGGGATGTCGTTTCGCTCAAAAGCTCCACCTAATTTGTATGTGATAAAAATATATGCATGATGCCATAAGACAGAATAAAATTCAGGCCAATAAAATATTATTGACCCGAGCAATACACATATAATGTGAAGAGGGGCAATGCATAAAATGCCCGCCCCTTTATCTTAAACGCAAGTATTAACCGCGCTCTTCAAGTACCTGACGGCCTTTATACATACCTGTTTTAAGGTCAACATGGTGACGACGCACAGGTTCACCAGTGCTTGCATCTTCAACCCAGTTTTCAATAGTCAGGGAATCATGTGCGCGACGCATGTTGCGCTTTGATTTCGTTGTTTTTCTCTTTGGTACAGCCATAACCTAATCCTTTATGCTTATCGCAAAATCTTATATCGAAACAGGGTAATACCGAAATTCACGCCATTTCGCAAGGGAATTATACAAAAATATCGTTTTTTTATATAAAACCGATAGATTACGCTTTAATCTTTCTTTTTTTCTTTGATTTTCCAATCCTTCAGCGCGGCGAAGGGGTTATCATATGTCCCTTCTGGTGCTTCTTCCAATGGATCGCCAAAATTTGATCTCGCCCCTATTTTTCGCGGATATAAATCAAGCGCAAGTGAGAGATGTTGTACAATCAATTCACCCAAATCAATCATTCCGTCAATAACGGTTTCAGGATCATCCTCCTCCTCAAGCAAAGGCTGCTCCACCTTATCCTTTGGATTTAGGCGCTCTCTCTTGGCTTTGGTAAAGGAAACAGCCTGATTCGGCTCCTCAAACCACGCCTCAAAGGTATCTTTAACATGTTCAAATACCGGTTCTGATGTCACAACGCATTTTTGCTCCACATCCGCAGTAATTTTTCCGGTTATATGAATAACTTTATTCACTGCATTACGTTGAAGTACAATATCCGACGTTAATACCTTAATGCTATAGAGGTTCAGGCGTTGACACAGGCGTTGTTCAACTTCTTGCGGTAATGAGATTGTGACGTGCATTTTTCGTACATCAATTGTCTCTGACGGTACGTAATACGACCATTCATGCTCCTGAAGGGGTTGCTCTATATTCTCACTCATAACTCTCTCACCTTAAATAATTCCAGTCTACACCATGACAAATTTCACATGACCATTCAACAAAGCCTGAATATCTTCGTCAGTTTTATGCCCAAGATTCGAATGAATAAAGGCCATCATCTTTTCAAGATGCGCATTATCAAAACCCTCATCCTGAGAAATTGTACCATAAAGATTACGCCTTAGCGCCTGATCCAATGTTGTCGGCACAAGCCCCTCAATATCATGCCCTTGTAGGCTTTCAGGTGCAATGGCCATTTGATAGGCATGCATCCGCCCGTTAAACGCCTTCATCATGCGGCGCATATGCTTTGGAATACCGACATCGCCAATACCAATCTCTCGCAGGGTTTGATCCATATTCCTAAATGTCTCATCAAACAATGCTTGAGACAAATCATCATAATTCTCTTGCCCCTGCAAAGGATGCAAAATCAAGAAAATATGCAGTAATAACAGATCAAAACGCCCATCAAAGCTATCTGGCACGCCAAAGCTTTCATAAAAATCAGCCATACGCGTATGTGTCAACGCACCAACGTATAAATCATTGACCACTTTATGCTGTGATTGCGTTTTATTGGTCTTTTGTTTGAATAACATGCCAAACATGAATATTTGCTCTATTTTTTTTGGGGTTGATCAACTACTACTGATACAATAAATTGTTCCTAAGGAATACCACTTAATACAAAGAACGCTATGAAAAATTCATTCAAAATCATTTTTTCTTGTCTCATTCTCTCATCTACTGCGGCCTGCTCGCCTATAACGGCGCAACGCGGCAATTTATTAGAGGATTACCAAATCACTGAGGTGAAAGCGGGTGAAAGCACGCAATCCGATGTATTGCGTATTCTGGGATCACCGACAACGCAATCCACCTTCAATAACAGTGTCTGGTATTATTTAGGGCAAGAAACTGAAAAGCATGGCATTTTAGATGCTGAAGTTGTCAATGAACGCATTATTGCCGTCACATTTAACGATCAAGGCATTGTTGATACGATTGAGAATCTAAATAATGATCGTGAAAACATCCCATATGCACGCGGAAAAACACCAACACATGGTAATGATCTGACCTTTATGCAGCAATTACTCGGTAATATGGGGCGCTTTAACGCACCACGAAGCAATTAAACTCTATATCGGACGCTGCTGCACATGTTGCAGTAAAACTTGCGTGTGAATATCACTGCCCATAATACGTAATGTTGCCTCGTTTAGACGTTCCTTGATCATAACAATCTGGATCACACCACCTTTTAGTGCGGCGTGCTTATGCAATATTCCATACATATCTTGAATATAAGCATCAGTGAGGCGCGGGCGCATGGCCTTTACTTTTTCTGCATCAGACGGGCCATCAACCTCGATTGCAACAACAAGGTTAACCACTTGTTGGACACCATCATCATCAATAATCGGAAAGATAAGCGGGTCTATTTTAACAAATTCTGTACTGCTGCTTCCTTCCGCCTTTTTTTCAGACGCAAACGCTTGCCCCGTAAGGGCAAAACTCATAATCATAACAGCCGCAAAAAACCTAAAAGCATAATTCATGTAAAGACACCCATATAAAACGTTACAGGTAAGAGAATAGCAGCTTATAGTTAAGGGATAGTTATCTATACATAAAATGCAATATATTGCATCGCAATATCAACCAAGATCAATCGCGCACCAACTTCGCAACTTTATCAAGCACCCCATTCACAAGGGAAACCTGCTGTTTTTCATAAAACCCATGGGTAATATTTAGATAATCATTAATGATTAATGGGGCATCATCATCTAAATTTGTCAAAAGCTCAACCACACCGCAAAGCAATATTGATTTAAGCAAAGGCTCAGTTTCTTTAACAAACACTTCGACCTCTTCGGCATCGGCATAATCTTCGCCTTCTTCCTTTTCTATTTCTTGAACGACAGGCTCTACAACCGGTGCAGGTTTTTGCATATGCGCCTTTACAATTTCATTCACCTCCACAAGACGCTCATCCAAGGAGAATAATATCCTTTTAAGTAATATCCCATGAGGTTTTGAATAAGCCTGATCATCGCTATCAATTGGTGAACCGCGTTCCAAGAATTCTTGCACGACAATGCGCACCGGCTTAGAATTTTGTGTAATTTCATAGCATGCCTGCACCGCCATTAAGCGCGCAGAGAATTCTTTTGTGTTTTCCGGACTATTTTCAATATTATCAGCCATTATTATAAAGCCCTTTTATTTATTTGATTTTAAACTGTTTTTTTATATCAAGCAGCATGATGACCGCCTTTACCGCATCCGCGCCCTTATTCTTTTGCGCAGGGTCTGCGCGCATAATGGCCTGCGCCATAGAATTGCACGTCAAAATAGCATTACCAATCGGCGCATTATATTGGAGTGACAGTTCAGATAAGCCGCGTGCGCTCTCATTACAAACAATATCGTAATGCGATGTTTCGCCACGAATAACACAGCCCAAAGCGATATACGCGTCAAAAGGCTTGTCGCTGCGTTCTATACCTAATTTTATTGTAAGGGGAATTTCCAAAGCTCCTGCGGCTTCAACAACTTCATATGTTGCATCAAGCGCATCAAGCGCTCCTGTGGTTCCCTCCATTAAAAAAGCCGCTATATCACTATAATATGGCGATGTAACAATCATAATATGCGGCATTTTTACAAGAACCTTCTATCTTTAAGATATGCTTTGATGACCATGGATATGCAGATCATACCCATCCAAACCGATTACGCTTTTCGGTGTATTGGACAGTAAAACCATATTTCGTACACCTAAGTCCAGCAAAATTTGAGCGCCAATTCCGTAATCACGTAAAACATTTTCTGATTTTTGGATGACATCTTCCTTTAAAAGCTTTTCAGATAACGATTTTGGATTGGGCGCACGAAGCACAACAATAACACCGCACCCTTTTCTATCAATAATTTCAATAGATTTTCGAAGTGTTTCAGAGCCACCACCCAACACATCATTCATAACATTCAACGCGTGCATACGCACCAATATCGGTTCATTTGAATCTTTAATATCGCCCTTCACCAAAACAATATGCTCTGCATAATCAATTTGCGCGGTATACAGGCAAAGATTAAATCCTGATCCATATTGGGTCTTAAATGCACCTTCATAGCTTTTTACAACCATATTTTCAGTGCGCCGACGATAAGAGATCAAATCGGCGATTGTTCCAATTTTCAAATCATGTTTTTTTGCAAAGCCGCCCAAATCAGTCAGGCGCGCCATGGTACCATCATCATTCATAATTTCACAAATGACCCCTGCTCCACTAAATCCGGCCAGACGCGCCAAATCTACGGCGGCCTCTGTATGACCTGCGCGAACCAAAACGCCGCCTTCACGCGCCATAAGTGGGAAAACATGACCCGGAGTTGCTATGCTATCTGCGGTATTACTAGGGTTTATCGCCGTTTGAATTGTATGGGCGCGATCAGCCGCCGAAATCCCTGTTGTGACCCCTTCTTGCGCTTCAATCGAGACGGTAAAGGCCGTGCGATGCTTAGAATTATTACCGCGCCCCATAAGGGTGAGGCCCAAGCGATTGACCATCGCTTCCTCCATCGGAAGGCAAATCAAGCCTCGCCCCTCTTTTGCCATGAAATTAATATTTTCTGGTGTTGCCATTTGTGCAGCAATAATAAGATCACCCTCATTCTCACGGTCTTCATCATCAACAATAACAACCGGTTTTCCATTGCGCATATCCGCAACAATATCCTCTACAGAAGAAATAACAGTCTTGTTTTCCATTACATTAACCCTTCACATTCATCATATTCGCGACATAGCGCGCGAGCATATCAATCTCTAAATTCACGACATCATCAACGACCCGATCACCAAGCGTTGTTACATCCCAACTATGAGGGATAATATTGACAATGAATGAACCGTTTTTAACATCATTCACAGTTAAAGATACCCCATCAATTGCAATTGAGCCTTTTGGAGCAATAAATTTTTGAAACCCGTCAGGAATAGCAATCTCCACACGATGCGATCCACCATCTTGCGTAATACTTAAGATGCGCGTTGTTGCATCAACATGACCCGACACAAAATGCCCGCCAAGTTCATCCCCAACTTTCAAAGAAGGCTCAAGATTGATACGTGTCATAATATGCCATGAACCAAGATGAGTCTTACTCAGCGTTTCCCTTGAAACATCGACACTAAAACTATTTTCAGATTTATCAACAACCGTTAAACAACAGCCGGAACAACAAATAGACGCCCCCATTTGAATCGGGTTAAGGTTCATATTCGTTTCAATCATATATCGCGTGTCACCGCCATCATGCTTGAGCACATCACGAATAATGCCAATATCTTGTACCAACCCTGTAAACATCAAGTTTCTCTTTTCTTATATATTTCAAGCACATCAACGCCAAGCGCCAAATATTGGGTACGCTCAAAATCAAGGCGCTGCGCTAATTTATCTATATTTAAATCAGATACAACTGATTTTGCCGATGCGCCCAATAAAGTCGGTGCACGGTAAATCATGAGCGTATCAACGTACCCACTTTTAATAAAAGATGTGTGCAAAGTTGCGCCGCCTTCGATCATAATATTATTTATGCCATGCTCGGCCAGAACATTGAGAACTGATTTAATATCATCGCAATCAACTTTAATCAGGCGCGCCCCTGAGTCACGCAAATGCGCATCATCGCCACCCTCATGCAGGATCAATAGCGGGAAGTTACACGCGCTTTGCACCAATTTTGAATCGTTTTTGATTCGTAAATTTCGATCCATAACAACGCGAGTCATTTTATGGTTAACACCATCAAAGCGCACATTAAGTATCGGGTCATCGTGAAGCGCTGTTTCAATCCCCACCATAATGGCATCATGGCGCGAACGCATTAAATGCACATGGCGGCGCGCCAAATCACCTGTGATCCACTGACTATCTCCATTCGCGCAGGCAATTTTTCCATCCAAGGTGCAGGCGCATTTAAGAGTCACATAGGGTCTCTTATAAAGAATACGGCTCACAAAACCTGCATTCAGAGCTTTTGCCTCAGCTTCAAGAACACCGCAAGTCACGTTAATTCCTGCATTTTCTAATTTTTCAATCGAAGCACCTGCCGTACGCGGATCAGGGTCTTGCATCGCGATAACAACGCGCGCCACACCTGATGCAATCACCGCATCAACACAAGGTGGCGTTTTCCCGTGATGGGCGCATGGCTCTAAACTAACATACAGCGTTGCCCCCTTGGCACGTCCCCCTGCATCCAAGAACGCCAATGCCTCTGCATGTGGGCGACCACCATTAGCGGTGCGCGCCCGCGCTATAATGACACCATTTTGAACAATAATGCACCCGACACTAGGGTTCTCTGCTGTGCGCCCGATACCGCGTTGTGCCATTGACAAACAGGCACGCATATAATGTATATCTTGATCTGTTGACATGGCCACTAGGCCTCTTTGGGTTGCTTTTTCTTGGCTGATGCGTCTTTAAGGTCGCTGACCCTGTTCAAAAAGTCATTAAAATCTTCAGGGTTACGAAAATCTTTATACACAGATGCAAAACGAATATACCCAACCGCATCAAGACGGGTCAAAGCTTCCATCACCAATGCACCGATTCTATCGGAATCTATCTCTGACTCACCTTGTTTTTCAAGATGGCGAACGATTTTATCAGCTTCTTTTTCAATTGTTTCAAGCTCCACAGGGCGTTTGCGTAATGCAACCTGCATAGAGCGTATAATCTTATCACGGTCAAAGGGTTGCTTGCGCCCCCCCTCTTTTAATACCGTCATCTCACGGAGTTGAACCCGTTCAAAGGTTGTAAAGCG